>JAZQTF010000198.1:0-27443 GCA_045630445.1 Acutalibacteraceae bacterium | reverse complement strand
CTCGAACCCCTGACCTACTGCTTAGAAGGCAGTTGCTCTATCCAGCTGAGCTACAAGCGCATGTCAAAACTTTATCATAAAACCTGTGGAGCGGGTGATGGGAATCGAACCCACGCGGCCAGCTTGGAAGGCTGGAATTCTACCATTGAACTACACCCGCAGATATTGCTATATCCGCAACAAACTGTATTCTAACAAAATACTTTATCAATGTCAAGACTTTTTTCAAAAAAAATCCCCGCCAAACCGCGTCAAACGTTTGACATTTGTGTCATTTATAAGTATAATTTTACTTATTATTAAAATTGGGCGAAATATTTGTAAAAAAGGAGTATGAGTTATTATGCCTAAAAGAAATGACTATATTTCATGGGATGAATATTTTATGGGAATTGCTCTTTTGTCAGCAAAAAGGAGCAAGGACCCGAGCACTCAGGTTGGTGCTTGTATCGTAAATTCCAACAATAAAATTATGTCCGTTGGTTACAACGGCTTCCCCCTTGGCTGCAATGATGATGAGTTCCCGTGGGAGCGTGCAGGTGAGGAGTATGACACAAAGTACCCCTACGTCTGCCACGCTGAGCTCAACGCAATCCTCAACTGTGCGGGCGGCGGTCTTGCGGGCTGCACAATCTATGTTGCGCTTTTCCCGTGTAACGAGTGTGCAAAAGCAATCATTCAGTCCGGAATCAAAAGGGTTGTTTACTTGTCTGACAAGTACGCTGAAACACCCTCCGTCCGTGCTTCAAAAAGAATGTTTGAGCACGCAGGAGTTGAATTTGAAAAACTCAATATGTCAACTTCAAAAATTGTAATCTCGTTTGACGAAAACGAAGTTTAATCTTAATTTTATCGGAGAAATCAATCAATGGAAAATTCAAAAGAAATCATCAGGGAGGCGTCAGTCCTGCCAATCGTTGCGTTGCGCGGACTTGTGCTTTTCCCCAATAGTATTATGCATTTTGAAGTGGGCAGAAAGAAGTCAGTTCTTGCGGTCAATGCCGCAGTAACTGGTGGCAGTGACATCTTTCTTGTGCCGCAGAAAAGTGTTTTTGACGATGACCCGCAACCGAGTCAGATAAGTGAAATCGGTGTAATCGCGTGCATAAAGCATATCGTAAAACTTTCCGCAGACACAATCCGTGTTGTTGTTGAGGGTAAACATCGCGCGTTTATCAGTGACTTCACAAAAACAAAACCCTACCTTAAAGGTGAGGTTATGCCGTTTGATACCTACCCCGTAAACGCGTCCGAGGAGCAGCACACAGCCCTTGTGCGTCAGGCAAAGAAACTGTTTGAAAAATATATTCAGGTTTCCGCAGGTAAGATTTCACCCGACGTTGTAATGAATGTTATGGAGTCAAAAAGTGCGGGCAAACTTGCTGACTATATTGCCGCAAACATAATGCTTGATTTTGAACATAAACTTGAACTTCTCGGTTGTCTTGACCCGATGGCAAGGCTCAACCGTCTTTGCGTGATACTCAGCAAGGAAGTCACCCTTATGGGTATTGAAAAGGAAATTCAGGACAAAGTCCAGAATCAGATGGATGAAAATCAAAGGGAATATTTCCTGCGTGAGCAGATGAAAATAATAACAAAAGAACTCGGTGAGGATGCAAACAACTTTGATGATTCAAAGGAATTTGCGTCAAAAATCCGCGCGTTGAAACTCCCCGGAGAAACTGCGGAGAAACTTCTTAAAGAGGCGGACAAACTCTCGCGTATGCCGGAGTCTGCCCACGAAGCAATGGTTGCAAGAAACTATCTTGAAACCTGTCTTTCCTTGCCGTGGAATGTTTCAACAAAGGACAAGACGGATATTTCAAAGGCCGCAAAAATTCTTGACCGTGACCATTACGGACTTGAAAAAGTCAAGGAAAGAATCCTTGAAATGATTGCGGTGCGCGCACTTTCTGACAAAAACACAGGACAGATTATCTGTCTTGTCGGCCCGCCCGGTGTGGGTAAAACTTCAATCGCACGCAGTGTTGCAACCGCTATGGGCAAGAAGTATGCAAGAATTTCTCTCGGCGGTGTGCGTGATGAGGCTGAGATAAGAGGCCACAGAAGGACTTATATCGGCGCAATGACAGGCAGAATTATGAGCGCGGTAATTCAGGCAAAGAGCAATAACGCTCTCATTTTGCTTGATGAGATTGACAAACTCGGCTCCGACTACAAGGGTGACCCGTCATCCGCGTTGCTTGAAGCGCTTGACCCTGAGCAGAATGGCACTTTCTGTGACCATTACATTGACGTGCCGTTTGATTTGAGCAAGATTTTGTTTATGACAACGGCAAACTCCGTTGACACAATTCCCGCACCGCTTCTTGACAGAATGGAAGTAATTGAATTGCCCAGTTATACTGCGCAGGAAAAATTCCACATCTGCAAAAAGCACATTGTCCCCAAGCAGATTGACAAAAACGGACTTACATCAAAGCAACTTAAAATAACCGATGATGCTGTCAGAGCAATCATTGACGGCTACACTCGTGAGGGTGGCGTGAGAAATCTTGAGCGTCTTGTTGGCAGAATCTGTCGCAAGACGGCAAAGGAAATTGTCGGCGGACTGAGCACAAAAGTTACTGTAAAGCCCGACAATATTGAAAAATTCCTTGGCTCACAGAAATTCAGACGTGATAACGATTCTGACAGAGATGAGGTCGGAGTTGTAAACGGTCTTGCGTGGACTGCTGTCGGTGGCGAAATGCTTAAAATCGAAGTTGTTGCACTTGATGGCACAGGTAAACTTGAACTTACCGGCTCGCTCGGTGACGTAATGAAAGAGAGTGCAAAAGCGGCACTCAGTTATGTCCGCAGCAGAGCGAAGAAACTTGACATTGACCCCGATTTTTATAAGAATAAAGATATTCATATTCACGTGCCCGAGGGTGCAGTGCCGAAAGACGGCCCGTCTGCGGGCGTGACAATCACAACTGCGCTCGTTTCCGCACTCACACAACTTCCCGCAAGGCATGACGTTGCAATGACGGGTGAAGTTACTCTCACCGGCAGAGTGCTGACAATCGGCGGTTTGCGTGAAAAGAGTATGGCGGCTTATATCACAGGCAAGAAAACCGTGTTTATCCCGATGGGTAACAAGCCTGACATTGAGGAAATTTCAGACGAGGTACGCAGCCGCATTGAGTTTGTACCCGTTGAAAACGTTGATGAGATTATTGACAGGGTGATTGTGTTCCCCAGAAAGTCCTCGCAGACTGATGTGTCAATCATCGCTCCCGAGCCGAAAGGCAATTTCAATGCGGTTATGCAATAATTTTTACAAGGAGTGGGCAGAATGAATTTTAATACTGCAACTTTTGAAGCGGCTTTCGGAACGTTTGAGCAACTTCCCGCGTCCGATTATCCCGAGGTTGTTTTTTCAGGACGTTCCAACGTTGGCAAGTCATCTTTGCTTAATAAGATTTTTGCCCGTAAAGCGCTTGCACGAGTCAGTTCAGTGCCGGGCAAAACAATAACAATCAACTTCTACCGTGTCGGCGATGTCCGCTTTGCAGACCTGCCGGGTTACGGTTATGCAAAAGTTCCTATGAAGGAAAAAGTACGCTGGAGTCAGATGATGGAGGGTTACTTCTCATCGGGCAGAGATATCAGGCTTGTTGTTCAGCTTGTCGATATGCGCCATCCACCCACAGCGGATGACATTTCAATGCTCCATTTTCTCAAGGAACTTGAGTTTCCGTTCATCGTTGTGCTGACAAAGAGTGATAAGCTCAAGAAAATGGAGCGACTGAGAAGACTTGAATCACTTCAGGAAGAACTTGCGTTTATTGATGGTGCAACAATTATTCCGTTCTCATCTGAAAATGGTGAGGGTGTTGAAGAAGTAAGGAAACAGATTGAACAATATTGCTTGAATGAAGGAGTGGCAGAATGATGAATATATCAGGAAGTTTCGGTTGTAATGAAAAGGGCCACCTTACAATAGGCGGCGCGGATGCTGTTGAACTTGCAAAGCAGTATGCAACTCCGCTCTATGTCCTTGACGAGCAGGAAATCAGAAAGAATTGCCGTGGATTTGTAAGTTCTATGAATGAATATTACGATGGCAACGGAATGGTGCTTTACGCAAGCAAGGCTTTTTCCTGCAAGGAAATGTATCGTATTGTTATGAGCGAGGGAATGGGTGCTGACGTTGTGTCAGGCGGTGAAATCTATACTGCGCTCAAAGCAGGTTTCCCGATGGATAAAATCTATTTCCACGGCAACAACAAAACTTATGATGAACTTGTTCTTGCAATTGAGTCGGGTGTTGGCAGAATTGTTGTTGACAACGTTTTTGAACTTGAAACACTCAATGCTCTTGCGGCAAAGTTCAATAAAAAGATAGACATTCTTCTGAGAATCAAACCGGGTGTAAATGCTCACACTCACGATTTCATCAGAACGGGTCAGATTGACTCAAAGTTCGGATTTGCCCTTGAAACAGGTGAGGCGATGGAAGCAATCAGAGCGGCAAATGCGTCAGAGGGTGTAAACCTTGTTGGTATCCATTGTCACATCGGCTCACAGATTTTTGACATTTCTCCGTTTGAGTATGCTGCAAAAGTAATGCTTGAATTCATTGAGAAAATTGAAAAAGATGAGGGAATTGAAATTGCTGAACTCAACCTTGGTGGTGGCTTTGGTATCAAGTACCTTGACAGTGATAATCCCGCACCTTTCCAGAATTATATGGAGCGTGTGTCAAAGGTTATCAAATCCGAGTGTGCCGCAAGGGGAATCAAAACTCCGTACATTCTCATTGAGCCGGGCCGTGCAATTGTCGGTGCTGCCGGTGCAACACTTTACACAATCGGCGCAGTCAAGGAGATTCCCGACACCCGCACCTATGTCACAGTTGACGGCGGTATGTGTGACAACCCGCGTTACATTCTTTACAAGTCAGAGTATGAAACAGCGGTTGCTGACAAGTTTTCGCAGGAGAGAGATTTCACTGTGACTATCGCGGGTAAATGCTGCGAAAGCGGTGACCTTATTCAGGAGAATACAAAGATTCAGAAACCTGAAATCGGTGACACACTTGCGGTTTTCTCAACCGGTGCATACAATTATTCAATGGCATCAAACTATAACAGAATTCCCCGCCCTGCAACCGTAATGGTAAACAATGGCGAGTCAAGAGTTATTATCAAAAGAGAAACTTATGAGGACATCATCCGCAACGACGTGTGATTAAAACAAAATCAAAAGCCGTGACGAATCAATCGTCACGGCTTTTTTTATTAAATAGATTTATTACTTTTTTTCTTTTTTGTTCTGCAAGATTTTTAAATGTACTTGCACCGCCAAAATTATATTTTACATAAGTGACCACATAATCGCTTTTATTTATCATCCATTTGTTCCGTTCAATTATGGCGTATTTACGGGGTACATTATCCAATATTCCCGGATAAATGCTTTGATTGTGATAGTCTGCTTTCTGTGTTTTGCACGGCATATAAGCAAGTACGACCCAATAATTTATATGTGGGTAATCAATTTTTAATGATTGCAGAGTTTTTCTTGCAATATAATCGAAGTTACCATTATTGCCAACATAGAAAAAATTTACATTTTTGTTTTCTATTAAGTCTGTCAGAACGTGCCGAAGGGAGTGCTCAATATCGTTTGAGCAATCTCTGTGACCAAAAAACGTGCAACTACTCATACGTCAAATCTTCCTTATGTATGGGGATTATATCCCCTTAATAATTAAGATTATAGTCCCCATAATAAAAATGTCAAGGAGGGGACGTTATGATAGTTTTTGATAAACTTTGGGTAACGATGAAAAATAAAGGTGTTTCAACGTATATGTTGCGAGAAAAATGCGGTATTGACAGCAAAACTATACGCCGTCTTAAAGCCAATGAGAATGTTGAAACAAAGACGCTTGACAAACTTTGTTCTGTTCTGGAATGTAGGATAGAAGATATTGCAGAGTTTATAAATGAGTAAAATCAAAAGCCGTGACGAATCAATCGTCACGGCTTTTTTGTTGTGAAAATTATTCTGTTCTCAATGCGGTTACGGGGTCTTTGTTTGCTGCCACGCGCGAGGGGATAAGACCTGCAACAAGTGTCAGCACCATGCTGATTGCAACAAGGATTATTGCCGCAACGGGCGGTAATGTTGCGGTGATTGCACCGCTATCCATCAGCATTTTCAAAATCCAGTTGATAGGAATACATAACAACATTGTGATAAGAATACCGATAAGTCCTGAGCAGAAACCGACAATAAGTGTTTCTGCGTTGAATACGGATGAAATGTTGCGTTTTGAAGCACCGATTGAGCGGAGTACACCGATCTCCTTTGTTCTTTCAAGCACGGAAATGTATGTGATAATTCCGATCATAATTGATGAAACGACAAGGGAGATTGAAACAAAGGCAATCAAACCGTATGAAACAACGTCAACAATTGTTGTAACGCCTGACATAAGCATTGCAACAATGTCGGTGTAAACAATCTTGTCATCTTCATTCACGCTGTCATTATACTGCTGAATGTAACCGTCAATGACTTCCTTATCCTCAAATGTGTTGGGATAAATGTTGATTGTTGACGGGTTGCTGATGTCAGCAACGCCAAGAGTTTTGAGTGTTTCGCTGAGTGTTGAGCCTGAAATTGTGGACGGCAGGTATGCGTCATAATATCCTGCAAGCACTGATTCGTCAGTTGTGTTTGCAATCATCGCGTCAAACGCGTTTGCAAGGGCAACAATGCCCTGAGTGCCAAACAAATCGGACGGATTTGAAACTGAATTTTTAATCTGTGCAATTTTGAGTGCGGCCTGCTCAGCGTACTTGTCGGTGATAATCTTTTTAAGGTTTTCACGGAGCATCTGCTGCAACTCCTCGTCTGTGTAACCTGCAAGGTACTGTGTTGCGGTTCCTGTATCAAGTCCGTATGCGGAAGCGATAACGGAAACAATTGCCTCTCTTGTTGAGAAATACTGCATATAGGTGTCAGTCATCTGGTTGAGGTATTCTTCGGACGGAGTTGAGAGAATTTTTTCGTATATATCAGCCTTCGATGCAAAGTCAAGTGTTGCAAAATATTCTTTTGCTTTTACCGCTTTTTCTGCATCTGTGAGTTGCATTTCTTCGGTCAGTATGAAGGGAAGACCTGTTGTTACGTCATAGTTTTCGTTTTTGGGGTCTTTCTGCTCTTTAACGATTTCACTGTTGTTTGTCTCGTTAATTACAAACTGTGTGAGCGCTGATGTGTAAGCAAAAACACCTGACAGTGAGGTTGCGTTTGCGTCAGGATTCGGCCTGATGATACCAACAACGTTGAGGTTATATCCTGCACTGATAATCATATTTGCGGTGTCACTGCTTTCGCCGACGTGTGACCAGATTCCGTTGAGTCCCTTTGTGTAGAAAGAACTTTCGGGAACAAGTTTGAACGAAACTTTCAGCACGTCCTCAAAGGAAATGCTTCTGTCGGCAATTTCAAGCGCTTCACCGCTGAGCACTGCGCGGAACATTTCTTCAACTTCGTCGTCGCTGATAAGTCCGAGCGCGTAGAATGCACTGTCTGCAATCTCGTTATTCTGGTCAAGGATGAGCAAAACTTCATCTGCTTTTGTGGGCCAGTTGCCGTAAACAAGGTTGTACTGCTCATAAATGATTTCAGAGATAAGTTCACCGTTTTTGCCGGGGAGCATTTCTGCCCACAATTCCGTTGATGATGTCATCATACTCTGGCTCATTGTTGCAAACATTGAGTTTGCGATTGATTCGTCAGATGAGTCAGTTGAGAGAAATTGCTTCATAAGGTCTGTCGGATGGTATTTTCCGTCAGAGCCAAGAGCGTAAGTGTTGATGGGAACATCGTACTGATACTGAATCAACTGAATGTGCTGTGCAAGGTTGTTTGTTGCTGTTTCAGGGTTCATCTGCTTGTCAAGGTATGCCTTGAAAGCGGTCATATTGTTCTTTTCTTCGCTGCCGACAAACATCGCGTTGAACATCTTGTTAAGTCGCGGGTCGGAGTAAACTGTGTTTTCTTCACGCTCCGCCTTTTCCTGCTCCGTTGTTGTGCCTGATGAAGTTGAAAGGATGCTCATAATCGGGGATTGCTCCTCAACGATTGAAATCGGGTAAGAGGTGAGCGTGTCCTTCTGCAAATCATTTACAAAGGTGTCAATTCCTGCCGAGAGCGAGAGGATGAGTGCGATACCGATGATGCCTATTGAGCCGCCGAAAGCGGTCAGCAACGTGCGTCCTTTTTTTGTGCGCAGGTTGTTAAGACTGAGTGCAAGTGCGGTGAAGAAAGACATTGTTGTTTTTGAAGTTTCACGCTTCTGTTTTGCGGGAGCGGACTGATTTTCTTCAACAACAAACTCGTTTGAATCGTCTGTGATTTTGCCGTCTTTGAGTTTTACAATTCTTGTTGCATACTCGTGCGCAAGTTCAGGGTTGTGAGTTACCATGATTACAAGTCTGTCGTTTGCAACCTCTTTGAGCAGGTCCATAACCTGAATGCTTGTCTCTGAGTCAAGCGCACCTGTCGGCTCGTCAGCAAGGAGAATGTCGGGGTCGTTTACAAGTGCGCGTGCAATCGCAACTCTCTGCATCTGACCGCCTGACAACTGATTCGGCTTTTTGTGGATATGTTCACCGAGACCGACTCTTTCAAGTGCGTCCTTTGCTCTTCTCTTTCTTTCGCGTCTTGAAATGCCTGAGATTGTGAGCGCAAGTTCAACGTTTGCAAGTACGGACTGGTGGGGGATGAGATTGTAACTCTGGAAAACAAAACCGATTGTGTGGTTGCGGTATGAGTCCCAGTCCCTGTCCTTATATTTTTTTGTGGATACACCGTTGATGATAAGGTCGCCATCGGTGTAATGGTCAAGACCGCCGATGATGTTGAGAAGCGTTGTTTTACCCGAGCCGCTCTGACCAAGGATTGCAACAAACTCATTGTCACGGAAGTTAAGACTTACACCGTCAAGTGCGTTTTGCACCATATCACCGGTTGTGTATTGTTTCAAAATGTTCTTGATCTGAAGCATGCTGATCCGTCCTTTCTGTTTCAGATATTTGTGTAAGATTACTCCATTATTATTAACACCGTATTAACTGATTAAAAGTGTATAAATTAGTATATATATTTCTTGAAATTTCGGCTTGAAAGAGGTATAATTAAAAATGGTTTTTTATACTCTCGCAAGACTTCTTTTCGGGGTATAAATTATAACATATTCTGGCTGAAAATACAATATTTTATAACAAAGTATTCAGATTTAATGAAAGGTAGAATTAAATATGACAAGAGCGGACGAATTTTTCAGATCAATCAAAGATAAAAAGGTTGCGTTTATCGGCATCGGTGTCAGCAATACTGACTCAATCCTGATGTTTCTCAAAAACGGAATTGATGTAACCGCGTGTGACAAAGCACCGCGTGAGAAACTTGGCGAAGTTGCGGATATGCTCCAGAGTGCAGGCGCAAAACTTCATCTTGGTGAGAATTATCTTGACGGACTTTGCGACTTTGACGTTGTTGTAAGGACTCCCGGTATGATGTATCACGTGCCGGAATTGTGTAAAGCAAGGGAGATGGGCGTTGCTGTCACAAGTGAGATGGAACTTTTCTTTGAACTTTGCCCGTGCAGGATTTTTGCGGTGACCGGCTCGGACGGAAAAACAACCACAACAACTGTCATTTCAGAATTCCTTAAAGCGCAGGGCAAAACAGTCCACCTCGGCGGCAATATCGGCCGCGCACTCCTGCCGATTATTGACACAATCACACCCGATGATTTTGCGGTTGTGGAACTTTCAAGTTTCCAGCTTATGTCAATGCGTCAGAGTCCCGATGTTGCGGTTGTGACAAACGTTACTCCCAACCATCTTGACAAGCACACCGATATGGATGAATACGTTGACGCAAAGAAGAACATTCTTCTCCATCAGAATGCGTTTTCAAAAGCGGTGCTTAATCTTGACAATGAAACTTCAGATGCTATGAAATCACTTGTCAGAGGCAAGGCTTTTTCATTCAGCCGCAGAGAAATTCTTACAGACGGTGCATATATCAACGCTGACGGTGAAATCTTTATGGCGGTCAACGGTGTTTCAACAAAGGTTATGGAAAGAAAGGATATCAGACTTGTCGGTGACCATAACGTTGAAAATTATCTTGCCGCAATTTCAGCAGTGTGGGGATACGTTGACATTGAAAACATCGTGTCCGTTGCCCGCACCTTCTCAGGTGTTGAGCACAGAATGGAACTTGTACGTGAGCGAAACGGAGTCAAATGGTACAACGACTCAATCGCAACAAGTCCCACAAGAACAAACGCAGGACTCAAAGCGCATACACAGAAAGTGATTCTTATTGCGGGCGGTTATGATAAAAAGATTCCCTATGAGCCGCTTGCACCCTATGTTATAGACAAAGTAAAAGTGCTTATTCTTATGGGCGCAACCGCTGACAAAATCCGCGCAGCCGTTGAGCAGTGTGACGGATTCGACGCGTCAGCACTTCCGATTTATCAGGCACAGAATATGGAGGATGCGGTAGCGATTGCCGACAGAGTTTCACAGACAGGCGATATTGTCGCGTTTTCACCCGCAAGTGCAAGTTTTGCTTTCTACAAGAACTTTGTACAACGCGGAATCCATTTTAAGAATATTGTAAATTCTCTTTAAGAGGTGAATGAAATGAACACAAAACAGATGCTTAAAACATTGACTGAACTCAATGGTATTTCGGGCAGGGAAAATCCCGTCGCTATGAAAGCGGCAGAAATGCTCGGAAAGTTTATGGACGTAAAAATTGATATGATGGGCAACGTCATCGGTCACCGTGACGGAAATGGCAGACACATTCTTCTTGATGCCCATATTGATGAAATCGGAATGGTAGTAACCGCAATTGATGAAAAAGGCTTTTTGCGTGTCGGCAACGTTGGCGGAATTGACAGAAGAATTCTTTCTGCAAACCGTCTTACCGTCTGGGGCAAGGAAGTGCTTAATGCAGTGGTTTGCTCAACTCCGCCCCATCTTGCAAAGGGTGACGATGATAAAGTAAAAGAAATCGGTGAGTTTGTAATTGATGTTGGGTTAAGTCCCGAACGTGCAAAGGAACTTGTCAGTGTTGGTGACGCTGTAACATACAGCCAGAGTTTTGCAACACTTCTCAATGAGCGTGTAACCGCAAAATCCCTTGATGACAGAGCGGGCATAGTTGTCCTTCTCCGTGCGGTTGAGCAAATTTGTGAAACTGATTGCGATGCGGAACTTTCCGTTTTGTTCAGCACTCAGGAAGAGGTTGGCACAAGGGGCGCAGGTGTCAGCACTTTTGGCATTGAGCCTGATGAAGCAATCGCGGTTGACGTAAGTTTTGCCCTTGCACCGAATCTTCCCAAAAACAAATGCGGCGCAATTGACGGCGGTGCTATGATTGGCATTTCACCGGTTCTCAACACCGCTATGACGAATGAACTCAAAGCAATTGCAAAAGCAAACGGCATCACTCATACCCTTGAAATTATGGGCGGAGACACCGGCACAAATGCTGATGCAATTTCCCTTACCGCTTGCGGAATTCCCACAGCGCTCATTTCAATTCCGCAGAGAAATATGCACACACCCGTTGAAGTTGTTTCTGTAAGCGACGTTGAGAGTTGTGCAAAACTGATTGCTGATTACGTTGTTGAGAATGGGGGAAATAAGAATGCTTGATTTGCTTAAAAAGTTGTGTGAACTTGATGCTCCGTCAGGAAGCGAGAATCAGGTGCGTGATTTTATATTAAAAGAAATCGAGGGCTATGCAGAATGCAAGGTTGACTCAATGGGCAACATAATTGCTTTCAAAAAGGGCGCAAAGACTCCCGCAAAGAAAATTATGATTGATGCTCATATGGATGAGGTCGGCTTTATTATCACATCGGTTGATGATGAGGGCTTTTTCCGCTTCACCACTCTTGGCGGAATCAATCCGCAGGTAATCGCGGGTAGACGCGTGCGTTTTGTAAAGGACGGCACAATCGGTGTTGTCGGTGTAAAACCCGTCCATCTCTGCACTGCGGAAGAAAAGAGCAGGAGTCTCAAACTTTCCGACCTTTACATAGACATCGGCGCAAAGGATAAGGAGCAGGCGCTGAGTGTTGTTGACCTTGGTGACACCGCCGTGTTTGAGGGCGGCCTTGAAAAATTCGGTGATGACAAACTCATCGGCAAAGCAATTGATGACAGAGCGGGTTGCGCAATTCTCATTGATATGATTAAGAGCGATTTGCCCTATGATATGTATTTCACATTCACAGTGCAGGAAGAACTTGGTCTGCGCGGTGCAAAAACTGCGGCTTTCGGCGTTGCTCCCGATTGTGCGATTGTGGTTGAAGCAACAACTGCGGCAGACATTTCAGGCGTGTCTGAGCAGGAAAAAGTCTGTGTGCTTGGTGAGGGTGCGTGCGTGTCATTTATGGACCGTGCCACAGTTTATAATAAGGACCTGTTCAATCTCTGCCTTAAAACAGGCAATGAAAAAGGTATCAGAACTCAGGTCAAAGCGGCAGTTGCGGGCGGCAATAATTCAGGAGAAATTCATATGAGCAGAGCGGGTGTAAAAACTCTTTCAATCTCCGTCCCGTGCAGATATCTCCATTCCGCATCGTGCGTAATCAATGAGCAGGACTTTTTCTCCGTTGCGGCTCTTGTGCGTGTAATGGCGGAAACAATGCTTGAGTTATGATAAAACTTGTTGATGAAAGCACAGTCAGTCAGTGTCTTGATTACTGTGCGGACAAACCTTTCGGTGTGCGTATAGCGGCGGCGTTGATGACCTACGGCACGGATTGCCGCTTTGCGGATTTCTGGCTCACATACGAAAATGAAAACATCATTGGCGTTATATCAAAAGTTGATGACGATATGACCGTTTGCTGCGAAAAAGCAAACGATGAATTATCGGATTTTATACGTGTTGTCGGCTCACAGACGTTGACAGGTGAGAAGGATTTTCTTCTTGCACTTGGTTTCAATGAGTTTTCATCTGCGGGCAGCATAATGTGTTACAACGGTGCTGACCGCGACTTTACCGAAACGGAAGTTGAAACCGAGCCGGGTGTTATGACGGTCTGCAAACTTCTTTACGAATGTGAAGGGGAGAGCATAAAAGTCGGTCAGTTTGACCGTTTTTATACTGATCTTTGTCTGCGTGTGCGTCGTGGCACTGCAAAATGTTGCCTTTATGGTGAGTGCGGTGTTGCGGTTGCAAGTGCCGTTACTGATTGCGCATCAATCATCGGCGGCGTTGCGGTAAAGCCCGACAAACGCAAAAAAGGAATCGGCGGTGCAGTTGTCAGGAAACTGATTTCAGTGTTGCCGCGTGACAAAAAAATATATCTTCTCCGCCTTGATGGTGAGAATGAGGAGTTTTACAAAATGCTCGGCTTTGCTGATGCAGGTTGCTGGGCAAGTATTTCAAGAGGTTGTGACTGATATGGAGCATTTCAATATAAATCAGAGAATAAAGGATGCCGCAGTTGAAGCGGAAAAATTGTGTGAAAAAAGTTTTAAGCGTATTGATGAAATAACTGAATATAATCAGCAGAAAGTGCTTGCCGCATTCATCAACAATTACGTTGGCGTAAGGCATTTTGCGGAAACAACGGGTTACGGTTACGGTGATGACGGCAGGGATTTGCTTGACAAAGTTTTTGCGCAGTGCGTCGGGGCGGAGGATGCCCTTGTGCGTCACAGTTTTGCATCGGGTACTCATTGTCTGACCGTTGCGCTTTTCGGACTTCTGCGCCCGGATGACACACTCCTTTGCGTTACGGGCAAACCCTATGACACTCTGGAGGAAGTAATCGGTATTTCGGGCGAGGGTATGGGCTCGCTCAAGGATTTTGGCGTAAAGTATGAGCAGATTGATTTGCTCGATGACGGATGTCCCGACCTTGAAGCAATTGCATCCCGCGTTGCAAAGGGCGGAGTAAAACTTGTTTATATCCAGCGCTCAAGAGGTTACAGTCTGCGAAACAGTCTTATGGTCAGTGATATTGAAAAGATTGCAAAATCGGTAAAAACAAGCAATCCTGAAACAATCATTATGGTTGATAACTGCTACGGTGAGTTTGTTGAAAAGTCCGAGCCGTGCGCAGTTGGTGCTGACATCATCGCAGGCTCGCTTATCAAAAATGCGGGCGGCAGCCTTGCTCTTTCAGGCGGTTACATAGCGGGCAGAGCGGACCTTGTTGAACTTTGTTCATACCGTATGACAAACCCCGGCACAGGCAGAGAGGTCGGCGCAAGCCTTAATCAGAACAGAAGTCTTTTTATGGGACTTTTCAATGCTCCTCACGTTACGGGTGAAGCGATGAAAACCGCAGTTTTCGCATCCGCGTTGTTTGAAATTCTCGGTTTTGGTGTAACACCGAGATATGATGAGGAGAGAAGCGACATAATTCAGGCGATCAAACTGCTCAATGAAAAGAATCTGCGTGCTTTCTGTGAGGGTATCCAGAGCGGCTCGCCCGTTGATTCTTTCGTAACTCCCGAGCCGTGGGATATGCCCGGTTATGGTTGCAAGGTAATTATGGCGGCGGGCGGATTTGTTTCAGGTGCATCAATTGAACTTTCCGCTGATGCACCAATCAGAGAGCCTTTTGCGGCGTGGATGCAGGGCGGAATCAACTATCACAGCGCAAAGGTGAGCGTAATGCTTGCAGCGCAGAAGGTGATGGGATAGTATGAGAAACTACAAGGGAATGTCCTCGCAGGATTTTTTCTTACTCGCAGAAAACCGCTTTATGAACAGCAAGTCTTTCTATGAGGAGAAAAAAGAGGAGATAAAGCAAAAGATAATTCTGCCGATGAGAGCGCTCACGCTTGATATCAATGAATTTGTTCTCAATGTTGACAGTGAGATTTACACAAACCCCGTCCATCAGGTTTCAAAAGTGCGTCGTGACACAAGATTCAGCGTTGACAAATCACTTTATCGTGAAAATCTGTGGCTGTGTTTTTCAAGGTATAAGAAGCAGTTTCCGCTTGCACCGAGTTTCTGGATTGAAATTTTCCAGAATGGCTACACTTGCGGCGTGGGTTTCTTCTGGTCAACTCCGCACCTTATGGAGATTTATCGCAAGGAAATCCTTGAAAATAAAAAGCAATTCGGCAAGATTATAAAATCACTTGAAAAACTTGGAATTGAAACTTATGGCGATTCTTACAAGAAATCAAAAGCGGGAGATATTCCGGCGGAACTTTTACCGTATTACAACAAAAAGAACGTTGGCTTTTTCAAATACACCGCAGGCCTTGCGGACGTTGAAAGCGAAACGTTTGTTGACAAAATAACTGAGATTTACAAGGAGTTTGTGCCGATGTATAAATTCCTTTTGACCGTGTCAGAAAAAGAAATAATTGACAGAATGAATGCAGGGGGAAATTAAAATGCTCAGACAGGAATGGAAACGTCTTAAAAGCGGAACGGATATCAGAGGTGTTGCGGTTGAAACACCCGGCAGTGCAATCACACTGACTGATGACGTTGTTGCAAGAATTGCTTGCGGATTTGCAAAATGGCTTTCACAGAAAAAGGGTAAAGCCGTAACTGACCTTAAAATTTCAATCGGTCACGATTCAAGAATATCTGCTGACAGAGTGCGTGAAGCGGCTGCAAACTCGCTTTACGATATGGGTGTAACAGTTTATGACTGTATGCTTTCCTCAACTCCGGCAATGTTTATGACAACCGTTGAACTTGGTTGTGACGGTGCAATTGAGATTACCGCAAGTCATCATCCGTTTGACCGCAACGGTCTCAAATTCTTCACAAGGGATGGCGGACTTGACTCTCAGGATATTTCCGATATTCTTCTCTTTGCGCAGGAAAATGACTTTGAGCAGAATGACTGCGGTGCAATCATCGGCGCGGCATATATGAGCATTTATTGCAAGCGTCTGCGTGAAATGATTTGCAGAGAAATCAATGATGAAAACGATTATGATATGCCCCTTAAAAATCTTAAAATCGTTGTTGATGCAGGTAATGGTGCCGGCGGATTCTACGCTACCGAAGTGCTTGAGCCCCTTGGCGCAGACATTACGGGCAGTCTTTATCTTGAGCCGGACGGCTATTTCCCCAACCACACCCCCAACCCCGAAAACAAAGTTGCTATGGAGTCAATCGTAAAAGCAACTCTTGACAATAAAGCCGACCTTGGCATCATCTTTGACACCGATGTTGACAGAGCGGGATGCGTTGACAAAAACGGCAAGGAGATTAACCGCAACGCCCTTGTTGCCCTTGCGTCCGTAATCGCACTTGAAAACAATGCGGGCGGCACTGTTGTAACTGACAGTATCACTTCAAGCGGTCTCAAAGAATTCATTGAAAAAGACCTTGGCGGCAAGCATCACCGCTTCAAGAGAGGCTACAGAAAAGTTATCAATGAGTCCTTGCGTCTTAATGCTGAAGGTGTAAATTCACCCCTTGCAATTGAAACTTCAGGTCATGCCGCTTTCCGTGATAACTACTTCCTTGATGACGGTGCTTACCTGATTACAAAAATCGTAATCAAAACCGCACTTATGGCAAAGCAGGGCAAAACTGTCGGTGACCTTATTTCAACTCTCAGACAACCGCTTGAGAATGCGGAAGTGAGAATGAATATCCTTGTTGACGATTTTGCTGATTATGGCAATATGGTAATTGAAAAACTCAAAGAGTACGCACAGCAGAATGGGCTGCCGCTTGCACCTGAAAATTATGAGGGCGTGAGAATTGAAACGGATGGTGGCTGGATGCTTCTTCGCCTGAGCGTACATGACCCGATAATGCCCCTTAACATTGAAAGTGACTATGAGGGCGGAATAAAAGAGTTAGCGACAAAAATGTACCATTTCATAAGGTATTATGATGGTATCGATTCATCTTCGCTCAAAGCGTTGATTGACTGATAATTTATAAAAAGGACTGATATAATGCTCAGACTTATCGTCGGCCGTGCAGGAAGCGGAAAAACAAAATACATTGAGCAGGAGTTTGTCTCCCGTGTAAAAAGCGGAGAGAGCGGACTTGTGCTTATTGTGCCCGAGCAGTTTTCATTTGAATGTGAGCGTATGTTTCTGCGCAATCTTTCCGCGTCGCAGGCGCGTAATATTGATGTGCTCAGTTTTACCCGCATCGCTGACCGCCTGATTGATGATTGCGGTTACAGCGCAACTTTTCTTGATAAAGGCAAGCAAGCCGTTGCAATGAGTATTGCTCTTTCATCCGTTGAGGATGAGTTGGAAGTTTACAAAAACCGTGACGGAAAACTTGATTTTCTCAATGAACTTGTTGCCTTTATGGGTGAACTTAAACACAACTGTGTTTCGCCCGATGCGCTTATGGAGGCGTCAGCAACCGTAAAGGGTGAGATGCTCCGTAAGAAACTGCGTGATACGGCGGTGATTCTCCGTGCTTACTCAGCCGTTGAGTCTGACATTTTTTATGATGCGGAGGATAAACTTGATATTCTCTGCAATCTCATTCTGCAGACCGGTTACTTCAAAGGCAAAACTGTTGCGATTGATTCTTTCAAAAGTTTCACCGAGCAGGAACTTAAAGTAATCGGACTTATCGCAGAGCAGGCGGACGATGTTTTTGTGACTCTTTGTTGTGAGAGCGCGACTGGCGGAAACAAGGAGTTTTCTCTTTTCAGTTGTGTTGACAAGACTGCAAAGAAACTGATTGAACTGATGAAACGTTGCAATGTGAGCGTTGCAAATCCTGTTATGCTTCCCGATTCTCCGCGTTTTCTCAATGATGAACTTGAAACACTTGAAAAGAATGTTTTCAGACCTGTCCGCGAAAAGTACAATGCGGATTGTGAAAACATTGAAGTCTGTGTTGCGCGTGATATTTATGAGGAGTGCGACTGGGTTGCACGCAGAATAAAGAAACTTCTTCGTGAAGATAAAATGAGGGCAAGGGAGATTGCGGTAATTTATCGTAATGAAGATTATGCGCAACCTCTGGCGGATTCTCTCAGGCGTTGCGAAATTCCCGTTTTTGAAGATTCTCGTCAGCCTCTCTCCGTCCAGCCATTGCTTGTGTTTATCAAGCATCTTTTCTCCGTTGTGAGAAGCGGATTCAATTCCGAAGAACTTTTCAAATATCTTAAAAGTGGCCTTGTAGGCATCAGTGTTGAGCAGGTGTCAATGCTTGAAAACTATGTTTACGTATGGCGTATTTCAGGCGCTGACTGGAAAAAAGAGTGGACGGGCAATCCGCGTGGGTTTGAGGATGAAAAGCCGTCCGATAAAAAACGACTTGAAACTATCAATACTTTGCGTGAAAAGGTTGTTGCACCGCTTAAAAACTTTTCTTACAAATGCAAGGATGGCGGTGCGCTTGAAATTTCAACCGCAATCTTTGAACTTTTCCGTGAGATTAACGTAAGGGAATCCTTGCGTCAGTTTGCTCTCTCTTTGCAGGCTCAGGGTGAAACCGTGCTTGCCGCAGAGCAGGAACTTGCGTGGAAGTTTGTTATGAAAACGCTTGACGATATGGTAAAAATGTTGTCAGGCAAAAAAGTAAATCTTGAAACTTATGCAAGACTGTTTGAATTCGTTGTCAATTCGTCTGATTTCGGCCGTCTGCCGTCAGGTCTTGATGAGGTTGAACTCGGCAACGCTGACAGAATAAGGACAGTAAACCCAAGGGCAGTTTTTGTAATCGGTCTCAATGACGGTCAATTCCCCAAAGCAGGCTCGCAGGGTGGAATCCTGAGCGATTTTGAGCGTAAGGAACTTTCAAAACTCGGCACAAATATTGTTGATGATGGTGAATATGCAATTGCGGAGGAGCGTTTCCTTGTTTACTCTGCTCTTTGCTGTGCGCGTGAAAAAGTTTTTGCGTCCTATGCAAAAGCAAGTGTAGGCGGTGAAAAGATGACATCGTCTGAAGCAATATCACAGATAAAGTCAATCTTCCCCAACATTTCCGTAAAGCCCTGCGCAGAAACAGATGCAACGGAATACGTCTGCTGTGAGGATTCTGCATTCGGTCTGCTTGCGGAAAAATGGACGGATAATGACGCGTTGTCCGCAACTCTTAAAAAACTCTTTTCGGAAAATGCGGAGTATTCGCCCGTGCTTTCAACTCTTGACAGAGTGAGTGAAAAGCGTGGATTTGCGTTTGAAAATCCTGAACTGTCAAGGGATTTGTTCGGAAATAATATGTACATTTCTGCTTCCAAAGCGGAAGCATTCCATAAATGCCGCTTTGCATATTTCTGCAAATTCGGTCTTAATATCAAAAAGCGCGTTGTCGCTGAACTTGACCTTATGAAGTCAGGCCTTGCTGTGCATTACGTTATGGAGCATCTGCTTCAGAATTACGGCAAAGATGGTCTTATCAATGCACCTGAGCAGGAGATTGAGGATGCAATTGATGAGTTGATGGATGAATATCTTGAAAAATTCCTTGCCGGCAAATCAGAAAAATCGGGCAGATTTATGTATCTTTACAAACGCCTGAAGGTCATCATCCGTTCCGTAGTTGCACGTACAATTGCGGAGTTTTCACAGAGCGAGTTTGAGTTTGTTGCGTTTGAACTTGAAATCGGAAAAGATAGTGAAATAAACGCCCTTGAATTACCTCTTTCAGATGGCGGTTGCGTCAGCATACACGGCAGCATTGACCGTGTTGACCAGCTTAAAACCGCTGATGGCACTTATGTCAGGGTTGTTGACTACAAAACAGGTGAAAAGAAATTCAAACTTTCCGATGTTCTTAAAGGTATGAATATGCAGATGCTTATTTATCTTGACTGCGTGTGCAAAAACGGTGCGCATAAATTCCCTGACCCGTTGCCGGCAGGCGTGCTTTATATGCCGTCAAAGCGTGAGTATGATAAATATTCAGGTAAGGATACCGTTGTCAAAGCGGTCAAGAGCCGTATGGAAGGCATCGTTATTGACAATCTCAACGTTCTCAACGCTATGGAAAAGGGCGTTGAAGGCGTGTTCCTGCCTGTGCGATATGATGAGAAAAAAGGTGTGCTTAAAGACAATTTCATCAGTGCCGCACATATGGGCAAACTCTTCACACGTATTGAGGAAATACTTACTGAAATGGGTGAACTTCTCCACAAGGGTGAAATTGATGCAGTACCCCTTGCGGCAAAGGCTGATTCTCTGCCGTGTGTGCATTGTGATTACAGAAGTGTGTGTCTGAATGACGGCACACGTTTCAATGAACTTGAATCAATTGGTAACGACAAAGTGTTTGAAATATTGGACGGAGGTGAGGACAGTGGCTGTTAAATGGACGGATGCGCAGGAAAATGCTATCAGGTCGCGTGGTGGCACAGTGCTTGTAAGTGCTGCGGCGGGTTCAGGTAAGACCGCTGTTCTCGTTGAAAGAATAATCCAGAGAATTATTGACAAGGAAAATCCCTGCGACGTTGACGAGTTGCTTGTTGTAACGTTTGCAAAGGATGCTGCGGCAGAGATGCGTGAGCGTATTTACAAGCGTCTTGGAGAAATGATTGAAGAAAATCCCGATGACACTTCTCTTGTCCGTCAGCAGTTGATTCTGCCGCGTGCAAAAATCTGCACGATTGACAGTTTCTGCGGTGACATCGTGCGTGAAAACGCAACGCTTCTTGGCGTGTCGCGTGATTACAAGGTTGTCACAGGCAATCAGTATGAAAACTACAAATCCGTTGCTGTCAAAACTGCACTTGATGAGATGTATAATCTTATGCCTGACGGTTTTGCAGACCTTGTTGAACTTGTTTCATCAGGCCGTAGTGATGCCGCACTTGAAAAAACAATACTTGCGGTTTATCAGAATGTGACCGCTTACCCCAACCCCGAAGCGCAACTTGACAAAATGCGTGAGATGTATCTTTGCGACACCCCCGCTGAAAAGAGCGTGTGGTGTAAGGCGATTCTGCCTTATTGTCGCAGTGGTATTGAGTATTATGTTGAAAAGTATGAGAGCGTAATGGATGAACTCAGCCTTGACAGTGCCTATGAGCCTTATTACGTGTTCCTTACTGATGAAGTGGGAAGACTTCGTGAGGTGTGCTCAGACCTTGAAAATATGACGTGGGACGAAATCGTCAGTGCAATCGGTGAGTTTGATTTCCCTGACCTGCCGTCAGTCAAAGGAATGTCAAAGGATCCGCTTAAAAAGCAGATTACCTCGCTGCGTAAGAGCTGCAAGGATAAACTTAAATCATTTGCTGAAAAATATTTTTCCGTCACCGGTGAGCAGTGTGATGGGGACAGACGCGCGTGTCTGCCGATTGTAACCGCACTTGTTGAAACAGTAAAAACTTTCATCGTAAAACTTGATGAACTTATGAAAAAGGATAATGTGCTTGGCTTTTCCGATATTCAGCATCTTGCAGTTAAATTGCTCTGTGAAATTGACGGTGAAAATTACACAAAGACGAGCATCGCAAAGGAACTTTCCGAGCGTTTTGTGGAGATTTTCATTGATGAGTATCAGGACGTCAACGCTGTCCAGCATATGCTTTTCTCCTGTGTTTCAAGGGATGACACAAACATCTTTATGGTAGGTGACGTAAAGCAGAGTATTTATGCTTTCCGTCAGGCGATGCCGAAAATTTTCCTTGGAATGAGAAACGAGTTTGCAACTTATGACGGTGTAACCTATCCCGCAAAGATTATCCTTGACCGAAATTTCCGCAGTGGTAAGCAGGTTATTGACTCTGTAAACTTCTGCTTCCGTATGCTTATGTCCGAGCAGACCGGCGGAATTGCTTATGATGGTGAGGATGAACTTGTTCCCGTGAATAAGTATCCCACAAGCAGACAGACGGAATTTGATATCGTGGGGCTTTCGGATGACATTGATGGCGATTTTGCAGAGGCAACTTTCATCGCAGAAAGAATCAGGAGCATTGTTGAAAGTGGTGAACTCATCACCTTGAAGGATGAAACAACAAGACCTGTACGTTACAGTGATTTCTGCATCCTTCTCAGAAGTGCAAAATCTCACGCCGACAATTATATGAATGTTCTCAGATCGCATGGTATCAATGCCGCTTATGAACTTTCGGGCGACTTCTTCTCATGTGATGAAATCCGTATGATAATCTCTCTGTTGAGAGTTATTGACAATCCTCTCCTTGACGTTGAACTTCTCAGTGTGATGTTCTCCGCGTTATATGGTTTCACACCCGATGATGCTGCAAGGATAAGAATGGATTACAAAAATTCATCCCTCTACACCGCAGTGCGTGAATCTGCGGAAAAAGGTGATGATCGTTGCAAAAAACTTCTTGATGACCTTTCCGCTTACAGAGTGCTTGCCGGCACAGTCACAAGTGATGAACTTATCAGAAGAATTTATAAATCAACTTCAATTCTCTCAATCTGTCGTGCTATGGGCAACGGTGAGCAAAGACGTGCAAATCTTATGCTTCTTCTGAATTATGCGCAAGGCTTTGAGAGCAATGGTTTCAGAGGGCTTTCAGCGTTTATCCGCTTTATGGAGCAACTTGAAGAGGGCGACAATAAAGTTGAGTCATCTTTTGACAGCGCATCACTTGATAACGCTGTCAGAATCACAACAATCCATAAATCAAAGGGCCTTGAATTCCCGTACTGTATTATTGCAGGACTCGGCACTGCGTATAACCGTATGCCGATAAACTTCGGCCCGATTACCCATCCGCAACTTGGCATAGGTTTCAATCTGCGCGATGTTGAAACTCTCAGTGAGTACAACACAGTGCAAAGAGCGGTAGTGCGTCAGATGATTGTAAATGATGATATGGCGGAGCAACTTCGTCTGCTTTACGTTGGTATGACAAGAGCAAAGGAAAAACTGATTCTTGTCACAAGTGCACGTGAGCCTGAAGCACTTATTGAAAAATGCAGCGGAATGAATCCCGATGAAAAGATGCGCGACTTCGTTGTTTATTCGGGCAGTAATAATGCTGAGTTGTTGCTTTACTGTCTGCTTGCTTCTCCCATCGCAAAATTCTGCCGATATATCTCTGACGTCAGCTCTATGGCGGACGAGGGCACAGAGCCGTTTGTTGTAAACGTTATCACAGGCGTTGACCTTATTGAACAGGAGCAGACGGGTGAAACAGAATGTGAAGAGATTGAAATTCCCGCTGAACTTGAAAAAACATTGAGAGAAAGAATAGATTATAAATATCCTTATATGTCGCTTTCAAAGACAGTTTCCAAAACAACCGCATCAAGTCTCAAAGCGTCAACTCTCAATGAGGAATTTTTTGCTTGCGATATTCCTGCTTTTATGAGCAAGGGCGGCCTTACCGCAGCGCAGAGAGGCACCGCAGCGCACCGATTCCTGCAGTGCTGCGATTATTCACGTGCTGACAACCTGACCGCAGAGGCGGACAGACTTGTTGAAATCGGCAAAATCACACGTGAGCAGGCGGATGCAATTGATTTTGACCTTGTTGAAAAATTCCTGAAAAGTGATCTTTATCGCAGAATTTCCGTTTCTCCAAACGTTGAGCGTGAGTATCATTTTGCCGTAAACGTTTCCGCGTGTGAGATTGACCCCGGCTTACCGTCAGAGTTTTCCGATGAACTTGTTATGGTGCAGGGTGCCGTTGACTGCTTCTTTGAGGAGGACGGCGAAATTGTAATCGTAGATTATAAAACTGACCGTGTGAAAACTGATGACGAGTTGCGTGAGCGTTACACTTCACAACTTGAAATGTATCGTCGTGCTGTTGAACAAAGCACAGAAAAGCGAGTAAAAGAGTGTCTTTTGTATTCGTTTACACTTGGAAGATGCGTCGATATCTAAAAAAATAAAAATTGGGTATTGCAATTTGTAAAATAGTATGCTAAAATATCTCCCGATATAGTGTTTTTGCCAAAGAGGTGACAAGATAATGAAAAATGGAATTCATCCGAACTACGAGGTTACAGAAATCAAATGTGCCTGCGGTAATGTAATTGAAACTCGCTCTACAAAGAGCAATTTGCGCGTTGATATTTGCTCCAAGTGTCATCCGTTCTATACGGGCAAGCAGAAGCTTGTAGATACAGGCGGGCGTGTTGATAGATTCAACAAGCGTCTCAATTTGCAAAAGAACGGCTAATTTTGATTTTAAGGTGGCGCATTGCGTCACCTTATTTTCATATTACCTGAAAAGGGGGGGTGGCAGTGTGTCCGATTATATTACAATCAAAAATCAGAGCAGTGATGAGTTTGTTGAAAGACGCTCGCGTTTCATCGGGCATATCAAACCCGTCACAACCCGTGACGAAGCGGAAGAGTTTATCGCACAGATAAAGAGTAAATACTGGGATGCACGTCACAATGTCTATGCTTACGTGTTGCGTGAGGGACAGTTTCGTAAATATTCTGATGATGGTGAGCCGCAGGGGACGGCAGGAGTGCCGGTGCTTGAAGTGATGTTAAAGGAAAATGTGACGGATTGCGTTGTTGTTGTGACAAGGTATTTCGGCGGCATACTTCTTGGCACAGGAGGGCTCACCCGCGCTTATTCCAAAGCGGCGCGTATAGCAATCGCGGCGGGTGAAATCAAAAATATGGTGCTGTGTGATGAGATGAAAATTTCTTGTGATTACAGTTTCTATGGCAAACTCGGTGCGTTGCTTGGTGAGATGGGCGCAGTGATTCTTGACACTGATTTTTCCGAAGACGTTGCGGTTACCTTCGCTTTGAAGAAATCCGAAACGGGCAGGTTTGATGCAAAACTTACTGACCTTAGCAACGGAAGATTCAGCACCGAAAAAACTGGTGAAGAATATTACAATATATGAGTGTTGAAAATTTTTTATTTTATGGTAAAATAGTTATAGCAAGGAGTGAGAATTATGAAGTTCCTTAAAAAAATGCTTTGTTTTACAATATGTCTGGTTATGGTCGTTGGCGTTATGGCGTATGGCGCGTTTGCTCAGAGTACAGCGTCATTGAGCATCAACGTTGTTGCCGGTGAATTCTCAATGAGAGTAAACGGTGGCAAACTCAATTTTATGGGCAGTGACTATAACAATTCTTTCGCAGATGTTGGCACCGCCTACACAGTTGTTGCCGAAACAGAGAGTGGGTATGATTTCCTTTACTGGAAGAATAGCAACGGCAAAATCCTCAGCACAGATGAGGAGTACAGTTTTGTGCTTGGCTATGACACAAGCATCGTTGCTGTTTACAATAAACCCTATGCGTCAAGAGGTTATGTGACTTTCATCACTGACGCAGGTCAGGAAATTTCAAGACAACTCTATTCTTCTTCCGTTTCAGCGGATAAAATCAGCGTTGCCGCTGAACTTTCAAGAGTAGGTTATGTTTTTGAGGGATGGTCAATTGATGGCATCAATCCCATTTCCTATGATTCTCTCAGACAGGCTATAAAAGATGCACTCGCTGACGGTGATGTAACAGTCACACCTATTTACACAAAGGACTATTCACAACAGTTTAATGTAAATGTAGCAAACGGTCAGGGCAGTGGCAGTTATTATCTGCTTTCAATGGCAACCGTAACCGCTGTTGAAACTCAGGACGGCTTGCCGTTTAGTTACTGGCAGAATGGTAACGGTGAGGTTGTAAGTTTTGACAGAGAGTATCGTTTTGCAGTTTCGGCTGATGAAACATTGACCGCAGTTTATTCTTCAGATGAAGCACCGCAGAATGTTGTAAACCGCATCAGTGCCGCTTTTTCTGATTCAACAAGTGTTACATTTGTTTCAGAAAGAAGTCTTGCAGACGGACTTGAAAATATCCAGAGCGGTATCATCATCGTAAATAACCCCACTGTGGGGGATAATGCTGATTCATTCGTGCTTGGTGGCAGCGGAGTGCTTAAAGGCACAACTTCTGACACAAACAACAGTGGCACTTATATGCTCACAAAAATGAACGCAGGTGGCACATGGTACGCAAGACCGTACGTAATTTATGAAGATGCAAACGGTGCAACAGCAACCTCCTACGGTGACATCGTTTCCGTTTCCACACTTTAATTAAAAACATAACAAAAAAGGAACGACATCACGTCGTTCCTTTTTTATTCTCCATCCAATAGCCAATCTACTGATACCTTTAATGTTTTTGCCAATTCCCTCAGCTCATAATCAGCAACAAACCTTGTGCCGATTTCAATTCGTGAAATACTGTCGCGCTCAATGTTGATGCCGTTGACCTGCAATTTTGCTGCCAAATCATTCTGCGTAAGACGGAGCTTACATCTTGCTTCGTGCACTTTGTCACCGCAAATATTTTTACGTCCGTTATAGTCATAAATCTTCATCTGTCCATCATCTCCTGATATGCGAAAGATAAGAATTTATCTTGACATTAGCATATTTTGTCGATATAATTGTGTTAAAGATAAGAATTAGGGGGTAAAAATTATGATTACAGTACAATATTGTGCGGCGGGACATTATGATTATCAGGATTCTTGGCTAGACCATCAGGTCAACAGTGCCGGTGGAGCGAGTGTGAGAATTAAGTTCAGAAACGATTCAGAAAAAACCATTAAGTATATCGTTTTTTGTACAACTCCGTACAATCGTGTGGAAGATGCAGTTGCCAGCAGATACTCTCATCAGAACGGTCGTCTTCAGTGTACCGGGCCCATCAACCCGGGAGCGATTAAGGATGCTTTTTGGGAAAACGTCTGGTATAACAATTCTATTTATGTTGCCAGAATAGACTCTGTTGAGATTGAGTATATGGACGGCAGCCGTGAATATATAGATAAATCAGAAATAAAGTATGATAAACTTGGCGGCGGCGGATGCTACGTTGCAACTGCTGTGTATGGTTCTTATGACTGTCCGCAGGTATGGACACTTCGTCGTTACCGTGACGATACTCTTGCTGCAACGTGGTACGGCAGAGCATTTGTTAAGACGTATTATGCAATCAGCCCTACTCTCGTAAAATGGTTCGGAGATACCGAATGGTTCAAGAAGATGTGGAAGGGCAGACTTGACCGTATGGTAAATAAGCTTAACGAGAGCGGTGTTGAGGACACACCGTATAAAGACAGACAATGGTAATTTAATATTCATTATCTTGCAGAGATTGCCCCATCGGCAATCTCTGCTTTTTTGTATAACGAAAGCCACGCGATACATACGTGGCTTTAAAGAGGTTTTAATGATAAATAGTAATGGATGGTTTATTGTGACTCAGGCTCCCTTGTGTAAAGGGAACTACCTTTTTGCCGCGTCATCCTGAGCGGAGCAAAGCGTAGTCGAACTGCGTAGCAGTGCGAGGCATAGCCGAGCAGGATCTCGGCAAAAAAGACCGGGGTAGTCAACGCCCCTTGCCTAAAGGGGAGAGGGCCGCGCGTCAGCGTGGCGAGGGGATATTAAAAACCGCAAAGCCCTGATATGTCAACACAATGCAGACTGACACACCATTTTCAAAACTGACACTTGTCAGATTTTGTCACATTATGTCAATGA
>JAZQTF010000197.1:0-5520 GCA_045630445.1 Acutalibacteraceae bacterium | reverse complement strand
CTCGGGAAATCCCGAGCCGTTTTTGTATATCAGGCTTCTCCTTGAGGAGAAGCTGTTGAGCGTAGCGAAACTGATGAGGTGTATAGCAGGGTTTTTGCTTAAATGAATGTATTACACCTCATCCACCGCAGGCGGTCCCCCTTCCCCTCAAGGGGAAGGCTGATGTAAAATTTAATCACCAACAAGTGAGACCCATCATTTTGGCATTTGCCATCATGATGGGTCTGATGTTTTTATGTATTATTTAATTATAAACCAAGCAGCTGCTTTTTCTTTGCGTCGAACTCTTCTTGTGTGATTACACCACTGTCAAGGAGTTCCTTGAATTTTTTAAGCTGGTCCGTGATGTCTGTGGGCTGAGAAGCTGTGGGAGTTGCGGCTGGAGCGATTGCCCCTGCATTTTCTTGTCTTTCGTTAATTTTTTTTGACAGGACTTGTCCGATTTCCTGATAATTTTCTACTAGCGGGAATTTTGTAGTTCCTGAAGATGTAGAAACAGCGATAGTCGAAAGGAATTTTCTTGTAGAGTAAGCAGACACCATGTATAAGGGCAATACGACTTCCTTGCCAAACAACGCTTTTCCCTTAACGCTGTTTTCTGTGATCTGCAATTCGCATTTGTGAATCATAAAATACATGATGCCGGTAACGATTGCTACCAACAAAAGAAATGCGCCGAGGAATATCAAGACGGCATATATGTCATAACCACTAAATGCATCCTCAAATTTTTCAAACCAAAGCCGATATATTGTGCGTCGGCCACTATATGGATCGTAATATTCATGTTTTACAGGAAGTATTAAAAATATTAAGATAACAGCGGTAATTATTGAACAAATAGTGGTGCAGTTCCTTAAGAAAGTTTTAACCTTAATGTCAACCTTGCTTCTAATAAGAATTTTCTCATCCATTTTAACAATCTCCTTTGTATCACATAGTGATATATTTGTAGTGTAATTGTAATATGTTTTGTTGCTGTTTGTCAAGATATAATAATATCAGGTTATGGGGTGGTTATAATGAAAAACGAGCCATTGAAAATCAAAAAGCGTGGCGAGGATGGAAGCAAAGTAATTACAGTAAGAATTAAAGAGGACACCTTGGCAAAGCTTGATAAAATTGCAAACGAAAGCAACTATTCCCGCAACGAGCTTATCAACATCATTTTAAGCCACGGAGTAGATAATATTGAGATTGAATAGTGCACGCTCAGCCCTCGGCAGCACGCTCATCAGCCTCCCCCTTGAGGGGAAGGGGGACCGCGTAAGCGGTGGATGAGGTGTGATATATGAACATCAATAATCATTGACGAACAAAAACACCTCATCAGTCACGCTCTGCGTGCCAGCTTCTCCTCAAGGAGAAGCCTGAATAAACAAACCCAACGGCTCGGATTGCTCCGAGCCGTTTTTGTGTTGATTGTTGATTTGTCAATGATTATTGTCCGTGTCATCCTGAGTGGAGCGAAGCGGAATCGAACTTTTTCGTTTTTGTCATCCTGAGCGTAGTCGAAATCCGAGCGGAGTGAGGATCAAATGGAGTGTAACGACATTTGGGATCTCAAACGAAAAAGTGCGAGGTGTAGCCGAGCAGGATCCCGGACGAAAAGGTCATATACAAGCAAATTCAAATATGAGATCCCGATGCTACGCATCGCCCTGCGGGTTCGACTGCGTGCTACTGCACTCCGCTCAGGATGACATGGCGGGGTTTTGCGGGCGGGTGTGGAAACCCGCCCCTGTTTAATATAAGATCCCGATGCTGTCGCATCGCCCTGCGGGTTCGACTTCGGGCTGCCGCCCTACGCTCAGGATGACATGGCGGTGTTTTGCGGGCAGGCGTGGGAACCCGCCCCTGTTTAATATGAGATCCCGATGCTGTCGCATCGCCCTGCGGGTTCGACTGCGTGCCGTTGCACTCCGCTCAGGATGACACGGCGGTGTTTTGCGGGCAGGCGTGGAAAACCGCCCCTGTTTAATATAAGATCCCGATGCTACGCATCGCCCTGACGGGTTCGACTTCGGGCTGCCGCCCTACGCTCAGGATGACATGGCGGTGTTTTGCGGGCGGGTGTGGAAACCCGCCCCTGCGAAAAGATAAAAATTTAATCGTTGATAAAATTTGTCGGCTATGATATAATCCCTATAAAATATACGAAAATAATCAGAACATATTTTATGTGTTATCAAGGGTGATAAAATGGCAAAATTGAAAGAAAAACTATCCTCGCTGATTGACGGAAAGGAAAATAGTAACGCTACGCCTGAGGACAAGACCTATCGCCAGCAGGCAAGACTCTCGTTTCTGCAATTGCTGGGCGCGGTACCTAACTGCATTATCGTAATCTATCTTGCTGTTTCAACCGGCTCGTTGGTTATGTATGCGGATGTACTTGATAGTCTGGGCAGTCTTTTCCGTACCGTTATTTTACTTTTTCTTTCTCACAAATTGAGAAAAGATCTGCGGTATGAATATAACTACGGCATTGGCAAGGTTGAGGCGCTTACCTCAATGGGTTTTGACCTGATCTTTCTGGTGAGTGTGCTGATTATGCTTGGCGTTGCCTGTGGCGATATTGTTTCGCCCAAAGAGCCGGAAGCGCTGGGCTTTGCCGTTATCTTCAAGGTCATCTGTGTTGCGCTTGACGTCTTTGTGTATGTAAAACAGCGTAATCTCAGCCGCAGCACCAACAGCCTGGTTTGCAAGGCGGAAGTTGCAGTGCGTTTTAAGAGCCTCATTTTTGATGCAATATCCTTGGTCGCACTCGTTTTGCTTCACTTCTTCAGTGCTTTCAGACCGATCTGGTATCTTTCCCCGGTAGTGTGCATATTGCTTTCTGTCTATCTGATTGTGACCATTGTCAAGCGTGTGCGTGACGCTGCCCGTGAGGTGCTGGACAAAACCGCAAATGAAGAAGTCCAGATGGCTATTTTACACGCACTCACAACTAAATACGACAACTTCGTCACCTTTGACGGTGTTGACACCCGTGTCAGCGGAGGTATCGTTTACGTTGACCTTCGTATCGGGTTTTCTGATGATACAACTGCCGTTGAGATACGTCGCTTTGTTAATGAAGTCCACACCGAGATAATGGAGCGTGTGCCGGAGTGTCGCGTTGCGGTCAGCATCGCTTCCACTGTCTCTTGTCCTGAAGAGGCTGCGAAATAATATTTTCGCAACAGTGCAGGGGGCGACGTCCCCGAAAATGTTACAGATAAAAACCAATAAACAAAACCAACGGCCCGGGATTTTTCGGGCCGTTTTTGTTTCAGGGCGATGAAAATAATTGACAACGGAGATTGTATGTGGTTTAATTACTTCATTGATTTTATTAAAAATCAAATGGGAGGAGATGCTTATGGATTATATCCTGACAACCAATAATCTCACCAAAGCGTATGGAGCAAAAAAGGCGGCTGATGCAGTCAATCTTCATATCAAAAAGGGAGAGGTTTACGGCCTTATCGGCAGAAACGGTGCCGGTAAGACAACAATTCTTAAAATGATATGCGGTTTGTCAAAACCCACTTCAGGCTCGTTTGAATTCTTTGGCAAAACGGGCAAGGACCTTGTCAAAGTCAGAGACAAGGTTGGCTCTCTGATTGAGTCACCCGGACTTTACCTGAAAATGACCGCATTCCAGAACGTCAAACTCAAATGCTTGTCAAGGGGCATTAACGATGACGCTTACATTTTGTCACTGTTGGAGCAGGTTGGCCTGTCTGACGCGGTGCATAAACCTGTGCAGAATTTTTCGCTCGGTATGAAACAGCGTCTTGGCATTGCGATTGCGCTTGTCGGTGACCCTGAATTCATCATTCTTGATGAGCCTATCAACGGTCTTGACCCGCAGGGTATTGCGGAGATGCGTGGCATCATCAATGATATGAGCAAGAAAAAAGGTATGACAGTAATCGTTTCAAGCCACATTCTTGAAGAACTTGAAAAGGTTGCGGATTCATTCGGCATCATCCACGACGGAAAACTGATTGATGAATTCACATCGTCACAACTCAGCGAGCGTTGCGGCAGACACGTGATGCTCAGAGTGTCTGACAATGACACTGCGGCAGAGCGACTCAACAAACTTGGCATAACTGATTTTGAGATTACTGAGGAATACATTAAAATCAACTGCGAAGTTGAGGACACAAGCGTTCTCGCTGAGGCGTTGGTGGAAGCAAAAATCAGAGTTTACGAGTTGGCAATAAGACAGGTTTCACTTGAAGAATATTATCTTGATAACACAAGGAGGGCGACAGAATGAAAAACCTTATAAGAATGGATTTTTATCGCCTTTTCCGTTCAAGGTCGATTAAAGTCGGAATGATTGCATCGGCCGCTGTTGCGGTTCTGGGAATGTTGTGCAATCTTGGCATTGTGGCAATTGTGAAAGTGGCGCTTGACGTTGACCCCGTCACAGCGGACGGCCTTGCGCTTTTGATTGACTGCGCAAACTGGGTTTACGGCGTTGACTTTGCTGACGTTATGTTCAGCGGTACAGGTTGGTTTTCACTCTTTATCGGCTGTATGGTTGTTTCAGCATTTATCGGTAGCGAGCAGTCCAGCGGTTACGTTAAAAACGTAATCGGTCAGTTGCCCGACAGAGGACAGATGGTTGTTTCAAAGTTTGTTGCAACATCATTCATCCATTTCCTCACACTTGTTATTTACGCCGCAGTTTCCTGCGCTTGTGCATTTTTGTTCTTCGGCAGTTACATCAACGAGTGGTCAATCGGCAAACTTTTGCTCGGTCTTGGCCTGAGACTTTTGCTTTACATAGCAGTCAATGCGGTAATCGTATTCCTGTGTATGCTGACAAAGAGTTCATCATTGGCAATGGTTATCGGTGCAATCTTCGGCATCGGAATCACAAAGTTTGTTTATATGATTCTCAACTGGGCTTTGTCCGTTGTGAAAATTGACATTGACCTTGCACTTTTCACTCCCGACGGAATCAACGGAATGTTGAGCGTTGACGGGCTTGAAACAATCTGGGTGAGAGCGCTTATTGTTTTTGCGGCATTCACTGTTGTGTTTGTCGGCGCTGCAATAGCACTTGTCAGAAAAAGGGACGTAAGATAAAACTTAATTACACATAAAACCAAACGGCTCGGGAAATCCCGGGCTGTTTTTGTTTTGCCGGATTATTGAGCGGATGAAACGGTGCTTATAATTAGTATAGTGATTTGCTTGATTTTTCTTATTGGATATGTTACATTTATATAAATATGTAAAAGTGGGATATTGTGTTTTGCAACCGCTTGTTGCGGTGGCTGGAAAAGATAATTATTTTTTGGATGGGAGGAGTTACGGATGAAAAGATATATCGGCGTTTTCGCGCTGGTTGTTGTATTCTTGTGCGTGTGTTTTGTGTGCATCGTTACCAATGACAGTGACTGCATCAATCACGTGAAACTTGTTTCATACGTTGACGGTCAGGCGACCAGAATCTCCCTTTACGAAAATGACGGAAAGTATTACGCGTTTCTCAAGTCGGGGGCCAAGCGGTCT
>JAZQTF010000196.1:0-1250 GCA_045630445.1 Acutalibacteraceae bacterium | reverse complement strand
AAAAGGTATCATTGTTTCAAGAATGATTAAAAGGCTGACGAAGTAATATCTTCGTTCTCCGAAGAAAAAATCGCCTGCAAATATTGTAAGAGGTATCAGAAGCAAAACAAGAAAAGCAGATATAAGGGTTCTGTTGGAAGGTTTTGCAGTGCTTTTTTGGAATTGTGATGCTTTTGCTTCTTCTGTTGTTTTGCTTTGTGTAGTTGGTTGCTCCAATATTTTATGTAATTGAATTTTATTGTCTTTTTTTTCTCTTTTTTCAATGGTGCCGCCACAGGCGAGAATTATATCGTCTGCCAGAACTGCGTCGGGCAGGCAAGTTCTTGCCATACGGTTAGCAGAAGTAGTGTAAAAACTTTTGCCCTTGAAAAATTCTCGTGGTGTATCGATGGAGGTTATACCTCCGTCAAACATAAGAGCACATCTGTCGGCATATTGAGCGCAAAATTCAATGTCGTGAGAAATCATAATGACAGTAACTCCGCTTGATTTCAAATCAGCAAGAATGTTGGCAAATTCCTCTTTAAAATGTGCGTCCATTCCCTTTGTGGGTTCGTCAAGAAGCAAAATCTCAGGCTGGGTCAGAAGAACTTTTGCTAAAGCCGCTCTTTGCTGTTCACCGCCTGATAAATCATAAGGATGCGCTTGCAAAAGATTTTCTATTCTGCAAAGCGCAGATATATTTTGCACTTTCTGTTCCTTTTCTTCTGCGGGTAGTTTTTGCTCTGACAATATCTCCATCAGATCGAGAAAGACTGTTTTTTTGACAAATATACTTTGGGGATTCTGAGGAAGAACACCCAGAAGACCGTTATATAAATTTTTTATTTTTGAGATGCTTTGTCCTTTTATCAGCACGTCGCCGCGTTGTGGAGTATTGAGTCCGCTGATGAGCGAAAGCGCTGTTGTTTTTCCTGTGCCGTTACCGCCCAAAAGACAGAACAATTCGCCTTTGTTTACGCAGAAGTTGAGATTTTTTATAATGTCAGGCAGGTTTTTTTCGTATCTGAAAAATGCATCCTTTACTGTGATGACAGCATCGCAGTATTCGGGTGTATCCTTTTGTATGATTTCGGGATTTAAGGGGTTTTCTTTTGAATATTCTTCCAGCCACGCTCTGCCATCTTTTACGGTTAAGGGGCAAGGAAGAGAATTTTTTACGCCTGCGTGAACGTTGATAGGGACGGGGAGCGCTTTTTGCATATCGTGACTTTTATCTTTCAGAATTTTGCAGATGTTTTCGGGTGTGT
>JAZQTF010000195.1:0-12775 GCA_045630445.1 Acutalibacteraceae bacterium | reverse complement strand
CAGTGCAAACCACCAGTTGAACTGGTGGTTTTGTTTTTAGTAGTAGAAGAATTTATAGAATGTAGGGTAAGCGTTAAAGAATTGTTGCAGGTTTGTCCTTGTGCTTGAGCCGGGGTCATTGATAGTAAAGCCCGATGCTGTGAGCGTGTCACCGCCAACGTAACCCGTAATCACAACCCAGTGCTGACTGCCGCTTGATTTCTTTGCACCTATCAGCACGGGTTTACCGTTCTGCAGTTGCTCATAAATTTTTGCAAGGTAGCCCGATGAGTTTGTCACAACTGTGTAATCACCCGGCCAGTAAACGTTTCCGTTTGACGCGTATGAGAGTTTCTTTGCCATCGCATCGGGATGGATTGTTTTGCCGCTTCGGTATGATTCCATCATCGCAATACCCGTTGTGACACAGCCAATCTGACCGATTGTTTTGCCCGATGTGCCAATCTGAACGTTTGCCCAACGCGAGTCCGTCTGCTTGAAATAGGGTACAGAAAGCGAAACTGACGGATATTTTAATGATACTTGTTTCAGGTAATCGTTGCTGACGTAACCCGTCTTGTTGCCACTGTACAAAATTTTACTCCAACCTCCTGACTGTGAAAGTATGATTACTTCTTCGCCCTTGTAAAGACTGCCGGTTTTCGCGTAAGATGTGCCTGCGCCTGAGCGGATGTTAAGACTGCCCCAGCCAACGTTTACTTCTGCAACTTTTTCAGAAACAATTCTTATAAAGTCAGCGTGACAGTAGCCATATTTTCCGTCTTTATACTCAACATACCACCATGAGCCTGACTTTGAAATCAGAGTAACGTAACTGTTTCTTTCAGCTGTTGCAACAATTGATGCGGCTGTTGATGCACCGCTTCGCACGTTCAGGTTTCCGCCCTGAGTTGAAACAAGCCCTGCTTTCACCTGTGCTGACGATGCGTTTGCGTTGAGCGGAATTATCATCACACCCAAAGCCATAATGACCGCCATAATAAATGATAGTTTTTTTCTCATTTTTTCACCTCGTTTTGAATTTGTGACTTAATTGTAGCACGGGTGCGGTGTTGTTTTGAATACTCCAAATCTTGTCAACAAAGCGGAAAAGTCAAAGAGTGGAAGCGATGAAAGGTGAAAAGGCTGATATCATTTTAGTTTAATTTTTGCAAATTGAAATAATTACCACACAAAATAAAACATCCCCGAAAGAAAATCTCCTTCGGGGATGTCATTTACTGATTATTCAAGAAAATCCTTGAAGCGTTTGCTTCTGCTGGGATGACGGAGTTTACGCAGTGCCTTTGCCTCAATCTGACGGATACGCTCTCTTGTTACATTGAATTCTGCGCCAACTTCTTCAAGAGTTTTCGGGTGACCGTCGTTAAGACCAAAACGCATGATAAGCACTTTTTCTTCTCTCGGTGCAAGTGTTTTCAGCACTTCGCGGATTTCTTCCTTAAGCATCATAATGGATGCCGCATCTGCAGGTGCTTTTGCATCTTCGTCGGGGATGAAGTCGCCAAGGTGGCTGTCATCCTCGCCAATCGGAGTTTCAAGAGAAACAGGCTCCTGAGCCATGCGGATAATCTCGCGCACCTTTTCGGGTGACATTTTGAGTTCGTTTGCAATTTCTTCTGCGGTTGCCTCTCTGCCATTCTGATGGAGAAGGAGACTGCCCGTCTTTTTAACCTTGTTGATTGTTTCAATCATATGCACAGGGATACGGATTGTTCTTGCCTGGTCAGCGATTGAACGTGTGATTGCCTGTCTTATCCACCATGTAGCATAGGTTGAGAATTTGAAACCCTTTTCATAGTCAAACTTGCTGACCGCCTTGATAAGACCAAGGTTGCCCTCCTGAATAAGGTCAAGGAAACTCATACCTCTGCCAACGTATTTTTTAGTGATGCTGACAACAAGACGAAGGTTTGCTTCGGTGAGTTTTTTCTTTGCTTTTTCATCACCGTTTGCAATTCTTATTGCAAGATCCTTTTCTTCTTCGGGTGAGAGAAGGGGAATCTGACCAATCTCTTTAAGATATACTTTAACGGGGTCATCTGCGGAAGAAATATCATATTCAGGTGCCTGAACTTCAACCGGCTCAAACGAATCAAAAGAATCAAGTGAGTCGGGGTTTTCATCAATGATCATTTCTTCGGAGAAATTTTCAAGGACATCAATGTCGTTGATATCGTCAATTATCTCAACGTCAGCCTCATCAAGTGCTTCATAAAGTTTTTCAAGCTGAGCGGCGTCAAAATTTGACTTTGACATAAAAGCGTCAATTTCAGAACTTGTAATTTTTCCGTTTGTCTTTGCAGACATTATAAATTTTGCAAGATTGCTGCTGTTTTTAGCGGAGTTGTTATTGTTGTTTTCCATAAGAAACCTCCCGGGTTATTCCTTAAATTTTGAACTTCTTACGGGATGCTTTAACTTTCTGAGTGCCTTTGCTTCAATTTGTCTGATACGCTCCCTTGTTACGTCAAAGACAAGACCAACTTCCTCAAGGGTGTGGTATTTGCCGTCTTTGAGACCGTAACGCAATTTGATAACTTCTTCCTCACGGGGAGAGAGAGTTTTGAGAATTGCTTCAATATCGTCTCTGAGAATTGTGCTGAAAGCGGCTTCTTCGGGGGATGCTGCGGAATCGTCACGGATAAAGTCAACAAGTCTGCTGTCATCCTCCTGACCAATCGGAGTTTCAATTGAAACGGGCTCGCGTGAAATTCTGATAACTTCACGGACTTTTTCAATCGGGAGGTCAAGTTTTTCTGCAAGTTCAGCCTCACTTGCCTCAACTCCGTTTTCGTGGAGATACTGACTCTGCACTTTCTTGAGTCTGTTTATTGTTTCCACCATATGTACGGGTATACGGATTGTTCTTGCCTGGTCAGCAATTGAACGTGTGATTGCCTGTCTGATCCACCATGTTGCATAAGTTGAAAATTTAAAACCTTTTGTGTGGTCAAACTTTTCAACCGCTTTGATAAGACCAACGTTACCCTCCTGGATAAGGTCAAGGAAGAGCATACCTTTGTTGAGATATTTTTTAGCAATGCTGACAACAAGACGGAGATTTGCTTCTGTCAGTTTTGTCTTTGCTTTTTCATCACCCTCGGAAATTCTGATTGCAAGTTCAACTTCTTCATCAGCGGAAAGAAGGGGAACGCGTGCAATTTCTTTAAGGTACAGTTTAACGGGGTCATCAATTACGAAACCGTCAACGTTAAGTGCGTTTTCAAGTTCGTCTTTTGTGGGCACGTCCTGATTATTAAGGTCGTCCTCGCTTAAATTTTCTTCGTCACCCTCTGTCAACGGGATAAGTTCGTCATCACCAAAGCTGATTTCTGAACCAAACATATCATCTGCGTTGTCCATACTTGTTTCTGCGTTGAAATCTTCCATACTTTCAAACCTTTTGTCTGAACGTGCTGAAAAATCTTTCTGCATAATAATCACTTCCTCATCCTAATTTTTCTTTTTACGAAAAGCGTTCAGGAATTGCTCGTCATCCATTTGTGAGGGCGGAATCTGATCCTTCTTGTTCTTTTCTTCTTTGATTCTCTTTATACAATCGTCGCATTCCGTTACGGTGTTCGCAAGGTCAGCAGACGTTGACTGTAATTTTGCAATTCTTCCCATTTCCTCGGGGGAGTAATCCTGAGCGAGCATACCGATTTCAAAAGAATTGTTGTTCTTAATTGAGTCGCATATACTTTGGAAAACTCTTGCATTGAAACTTGTTACAAAATCCTGAGCGGAAATCCTTGAAGTAATGTATTCAAGTCTGTTGTGGTTAAACATAAGATGCAGGATGAGTCTTTCCTCCGCAACTGCTGCGGCAAGATTCTCCGCCCTTTCAGGGTTTAACTTATCTTTATAACCAACGCTCTCATCTGTTTTTCGTTTGATTTCCTGCTGCTGTGCATTTCTTCTCAGACGCCTTGCAACACTGTTTATTTCAAGAAGGATTGCTTCCTTCGAAACGCTCAACTCCTGAGCAAGTCTGCCTGCATAAATATCGCGTTCAATGCTGCTTTCAACTGTTGCAAGCATTTTTGCCGCTTCAATCAGGAATGACGCCTTGCCGTCGGGGAGGGTAACATTGAATTTGTCACGCAGTTTGAGAAGTTTGTATTCAGTGTCATTTGCTGACTGCTCAATCAGTTTTTTAAATTTTCCGACGCCGTGCTTTGTGATTATTTCGTCAGCATCCTTGCCGCCCGACATCGTAAGCACTCTTGTCTTCATTCCTGTTTTTCTGAATATTTCAAGCGCTCTCTGCGTTGCTTTCTGTCCCGCTTCGTCATTATCGTAACAGATTATGATTTCCTGCGTGTAGCGTGAAATAATGTGCGCCTGCTCGCTTGTGAGCGCTGTGCCAAGACACGCGATTGCGTTTTTGATTCCGGCCTGATGCAACGCGATTACGTCCATATATCCCTCAACGAGAATCAGATATTCGCCTGCATAGTCTTTTGCAAAATTGAGTGCAAACAATCCCTGGCTTTTCTTGTAAACAGGAGTGTCAGAAGTGTTGATATACTTCGGCTTTGAATCGTCAAGCACTCTGCCGCCGAAAGCAATAACATTTCCGCGCAGGTCAATTATCGGAATCATTACGCGGTTTCTGAAATTATCATAATAATAAGTCCTGCCGTTCTTTTCACTCTTGCGGCAAAGGTTTGCAAGTATCAGTTCCTCGTTTGTGAAGCCGAGTGACCGCAAGTGATTGTAAAGCGCATTCCATTCATTCGGTGCAAAACCAAGTCCGAATTGAGTAACCGTCTGTTTGGTGAGATTTCTTGAAATGAAATACTTTGCACCCGTGCGGTCGCTGCCCTCAATGAGAGTCTTGTGGTAGAACTTGGCGGCCTGCTTGTTTGCCTCATAAATTCTGCCTCTCTGCTTTGAAAGGCTGTCATCGTAGTTGTCAGCGGGCAGACTCATTCCCGCGCGGTCTGCAAGGAATTTGACCGCCTCAACGTAGTCAAGATTTTCAATCTGCTTGATGAAGGTAACAACGTCGCCACCGCTTGCACACCCAAAACAGTAGTAGGACTGAGTGTTGGGATAGACAGTGAAAGAGGGAGTCTTTTCATTATGAAACGGACACAGACCAACAAAAGTCTGACCGCGTTTTCTTAAATTCACGTAGGATGATATAACACTTTCAATATCATTCCTGAATCTTAACTGCTCCAAAAATTCTTCATTAAACGCCAATACACTCACCACCTTTTTTCTTTTCACTTATATATACGCAACATTCTCCAAAATTCCTATCTGAATTTTGAAAAAGTTTTTATTTTTTCTCACAATTTGGCTGAAAGTAATAATCGCTCCCTTTCTTAAATATAAATCGGACGGGGAGGGATTGTTTTGGAAAGGATTGAATCTATTATTTCAGCGGTAAACGATGCCGTTTCCTCATTTGTATGGGGACCTGTGATGCTTGCCGCTTTTCTTATTATCGGTTTATATTTCAGCATTGGCACACGGTTTTTTCAACTGACAAAATTACGGCTATGGATTGCTTCCACGTTTGGTGCATTATTCGGCCCCGACATTCATCATAACGCCAGTCGGGGAGAAATTTCGCAGATGGGTGCAATTTCCACTGCGCTTGCCGCAACAATCGGGACGGGTAGCGTTGTGGGCGTTGCAACTGCGCTGATTCTCGGCGGTGCAGGCGCAATCTTCTGGATGTGGGTGTCCTCATTTTTTGGTATGATGACCGCTTACGCTGAAAACGTACTCGGTATGAAATACAGATATAAAAATGAAAACGATGAATGGGTCGGCGGTGCGATGATTTATATTGAAAAGGGTGTGGGGTTAAAATTCCTTGCCGTCCTGTTTTCAGTGTTTTGCGTGTTTTCATCGCTCGGAATAGGCAATATGACTCAGGCAAACTCAATCGCATACGCCTTGCGGGATGCTTCGGGGATTCCGCCCGCGTTGACGGGTGCAATTCTCTGTGCCGTAGTCGGACTTGTTATATTCGGAGGAATAAAACGCATTTCATCTTTTACCAGCAAATTCATTCCGATAATTGCGGTGCTTTATACCGTTGGTTGCATCGTTGTTATTTTCGGTAATATTAAAAACATTCCCGCAGTGTTTGGTACAATCTTTTCACAAGCGTTCAATTTTCGCTCTGCCGGTGCGGGTATGCTTTCGGGTATGATGATAACGGCAATGCGTTATGGAATTTCTCGCGGAGTTTTTTCAAATGAAGCAGGCCTTGGTACGTCCGTCGCAGTGCACTGCGCAAGCAATATCAAAGAGCCTGCCGAGCAGGGAATGTGGAGCATCTTTGAAGTCTTTGTTGACACAATGATTGTCTGCACACTGACCGCATTGTGTATTCTCTCATCGGGTTGTGATTTGTCGGGCAGTGTTGATTCCGTCCGAATCTGCTGTGATGCGTTTTCAGATGTGCTTGGCGGATTCGGTTATTATTTTGTGAGCGGTGCAATTGTGCTTTTTTCTTTTGCAACTTTGATGAGCGGCTCGTTTCTCGGTGAAAAAAGCGTAGAGTACCTTGTGGGAAAAAGAGGAGTAAAGTGGTACAGAGTGGTGTATATTGCCGCGGTTTTTGTCGGTTGCTGTGCAAATCTTAATCTTGTCTGGAAAATTTCTGACACTTTCAACGGTCTGCTTGCAATTCCAAATCTTTTTTCAATCGCAGTGCTTTCACCCGAAGTTTTCAAAATCACCCGTGAATATCTTGATAAACTCAAAATGTGACAAAAACACCGAGCCGATTTTTAGTCGGCTCGGATTTTTTAATCATTTTTCATATTTTCTTCGTATTCATCTCTTGGCAGGAATGGAAACATATCCGCAAAATCTGTGGAGATGAGCTGACCGTCCTCAATCTTGCGTGACATAACCCTTGGAGCAATTGATTGCCATCTGAGTGAAACAACGTCGCACAAAACAGGGCCGTCATAACTGAGAATCTGCTGAATTTTTTCATCAACCTCGTCAGGCGATTCAATTCGGAAAGATTTGATGCCGTAAGCTTGAGCGATGTCAACACTGTTGGGGCACCACAAACCGCTTTCAGGGCTTTCGCCGATGAATCTGTCCTGCATAAAATTTCTCTGTGTGTTTCTCAGAAGCAGGTATCCGTCATTGTTTATAACAAAAATTTTGATTGGCAGATTGTTGTGCCTGATTACCGCCAATTCCTGAATATTCATCTGGAATGAGCCGTCACCAACAACGCACACAGTGTTTTTTCTGTTGTTGCCGACGCAAGCACCAATGCACGCCGCCCAGTAACCCATTGTAGAGATGCCACCCGATGAAACGTATTTCTGTCCTGCTTTTGTTTTTATTATGTGTCTTGACACAGCCTGACAAGAGCCTGAATCCGTAACGTAAACATCGTCATTTTTAAGGAAGTGTGACAGTCTTGAAAACAGATAATAAGTGTTGATGGGGCTGTCCGTCTTTGCCTCATCCGTAAGCGGATAATATTTGTATTTCCAGTTGTTGCAACGCTCAACCCATTTGTCAAAGCAGGGGAGAGAGTCAGCCTTTTCAAGCATTTTGTCAATGAAAACTTTGCAGTCCGATTTGATTTTGATATCAATTGATACAAGGTCTTTGTCAAGTTCGTTTTCATCAATGTCAACCATAATCTTAAACGCATTTTCTCCGAATTTATCGGGGTTGAAACCAATGAGGGGCGTTGCAAGTCGGCAACCGAGTGAGATGATAAGGTCGGCATTCTGCACGGCAAAATTACCCGGCCTGTCGCCATAGTTTCCGGGTCTGCCAACAAAATACCTGTTGTCAAAATCAATCAATTCAACGCTCATACCCGTTGTAACACACGGGATTCCAAGTTTATCAACAAGGGTTAGAAAATCATTCTGAGCGTTGCCGAGCAATATTCCGTGACCTGCAATAAATAACGGACGTTTTGCATTGGCAATTTTTTTAAGCACCTGCTCAATCTCTGTTTCGGATGGCGTGGGAATTTCAGCGGGGGCAACAGAAGTCTCCTTCTGTGCTGTTTCGTCAAAATCCGCACGCTGAATGTCAAGCGGCACATCAATCCAGACGGGACCCATTCTGCCACTTGTTGCTTCTCTCCACGCAGTTTCAAGGTAATTTGTAACCATTGTCGTGTCGTCAATCGTTACAAAATACTTGACGTATTTTTCAACCATCGGCTTGATGTCAATGCCTTGTACACCAATCTGACGGACATTTGTTTCTCTCTGATATTTAACAAACTTCAGGTCCGACTGTCCCGAAATGACAATCATCGGAAATGAGTCTGTGAATGCACCGACAACGCCGTTGATTGCGTTGAGTGCGCCGGGGCCTGCGGTAACGCAAGCGATTGCGGGTTTGCCCGTAACTGCGGCATAAGCACCCGCAGACATCGTTGCGGCCTGCTCGTGATGGTTGCATATAACCTGCAATTCTTTCGTCTTTGCAACCGCATCGTTGAGGTACATAGCGTGACCACCAACAATCATAAAAACTGTATCTATGCCTTTTTGAGCAAAAAAATTCATTATGTAATCTGCGATGTTCAAACTATGTTGTCCTCCTTTTTGTGAATTTATTTTTTTGCTTTGCCTAACGCTTCTGCAATCTCAAATGAAAGGTCTTCCTGACCGGGTGCTGCGTTTCTTCGCCCCAGCTCCTCAAAAATATCAATCGGGTCAACGCCATATTTTTCTGCCGCGCGTCTGACAGGAATGATAAACGCGGAGAAAATTCCCGCCATACCGCTGACAATGTTTACCGCAGGAATACCGCAGTCACGCGGCATAATCGGGCGGATTATATCTTCGCTTATTCTGAAAAGCTTTTTCAGGTCAATATTTTGCGGATTACCTGTTTTCTTTAAAAGTGCAAGCAATGTTTCAATCTGACAGTTTCCGCTTCCTGCGCCAAAACCTCTTGTTGTGCCGTCAATAATTGTTGCACCTTCCTTCACAGCGGAGTAAGAATTGGCAACCGCAAGCCCGAGATTGTTGTGAGCGTGAAAACCGATTTTCAGCGTTGTGCCGTTTGCAAGCATATTTACGTCACGTTTTACTTGCTCTGTGGTAAGTGCGCCTGCAGAATCCATAAGGATAAGACCTTTTGCGCCGTAACTTTCAATGATTTTTGCCTGTTCAAGCAATGTTTCTGCTGATGCAAGGTGGCACATCATAAACACCGCATAAACTTCCGTAAATTTTTTTGTAAGGAATTTTATATGGCTGATTGTAACGGTTGCTTCCGTGCAGTTAGTTGCAACGTTGAAAACTTCCGCCCCTGTTTCAATGGCGGGGATGAGATTTCTTTCAACTGTACCAAGACCCGGCACGATGAAAACGCCGAGTTTTGTCTTTTTGAGGTTTTGTTTTGCGGTGCGTAACATTTCAAGTTCATCATATTTGAGCAATCCGCCGTGAATAGATGAGCCGCCAAGACCGTTTCCGTGACCGACCATTACTGCGTGCATTCCGCAATCGTCAATTTCGCGGCAGTAATCCGCAATTGTTGACAATTCCAATTTCTGGTCAATGGCGTGTGAGCCGTCACGCAGAGTAGAGTCAAAAAATAAAATATTGTTATTCATAATCATAACACCTTTTCAGCGTAACATTCTGCAACTTTGATTGCCGCGCAGTTGATGATGTCAAGATTGCCCGAATATCTGGGCAGATAATCTCCCGCACCCTCAACTTCAATCGCGGTAACGATGCAGCCTTTTTCATAAGTCGGGCCAAAAACTACGCTGTATCCCGGGACATACTCCCTGATTTTTTTCTCCGTCAGTGAGATTGCCTCGCTGACTTTTGTTATATCGGGGTTGTCAATCAACGCGTAGATGGTGTTTCTCATTGTTGTGGGCGGCTCGGCACTGTTGAGCGTCGGCAGTATTTTGCAGACCTTTGCTCCTGTAAAAAATACAGTTGCGTCACTTGTTGTGTGAACGTATTCATCAACATTTTCCCTTGACCCCATACCAACTGCTTTTGCAGGGTTTGCGGTGACAATTTCAAAATATTGGGTGTCGGGATGAACGGATGAAATAGCGTGTGCAATCGGGATTGAAGCCTGACCTGCACAGGTAACGAAGTTTACGTTGAGTGATGACAGGCAATCGTCAGGATTGATTGTCGGCAGGCACATTTTACCGTATTTTGACGGTGTGAGGTCAAGCGTGAGTTTGCCCATTTTTTCAAGGATCGGCGCGTGGATAAGGTGAGAGTTTACACTCGTTGCGTCAAATACAATGTCGCAAATGTCAGGGTTTTCGGTGATTGCCTCAATACCCTTTGAACTTGTGGGTACGCCAAGCGATTGCGCAATCTTCATCCCTTCGGAGCCTTCTCTGCGCCCGATAAAAATGGAACATTCAATAAGTTCTGAGCGTTGCAATTTGATGAGAAGGTCGGTCGCAATTATGCCCGTGCCCAATATTGCCGCTTTAAGCTTTCTGTTCATTTGTCCACCACCCCAAATAATTTAACCTTAATTATAACAAATATATATATTAAAGTCAAGGAAACTAAAAACGTACAACCGCATACAACTCCTATAATGCCGAATAGAAAAAATGCCTTGAAAACACAATAATTACAGTGATAGAATGAACTTGCAAAGGAGGTGACAATCGTGGAATGTAAAGTTGTTATCGGCACTGATAACGAAGAAATGGTTGTCGTGTATGCGCGGGAAAGAACAAAATTAGTCGATGAGATTGAACGTTTTGTTTCGGAGAATTCTCTTGAAATTGTCGGATATAAGGACAGGAGTACAGTTATCATCAATCCCAATCAGGTGTATTGTTTCATAGTTGAGGATGGCAAGACTTACGCCGTGACGCAGGATGATAAATTTCTTCTTAAAAGCAGACTCTATCAGATTGAGGAAATGCTGACCGAAAATTTTGTAAAGGTTAATCAATCGTGTATTGCCAATGTAAAGAAGATTGAGCGTTTTGATACCACACCATACGGCGCGTTGAATGTTGTTTTCAAAAACGGTTATATAGATTACGTTTCAAGACGTCAACTTAAAATTGTAAAAGAAAGGCTGGGAGTTTAGTATGAGTAAATATGTAAAAGAGTTTTTTCACAGGGGTTTGATTTTTGGTGGTTTTGGGCCGATAGTTATGGCTATCATTTATTTTATTCTGTCGCACACCGTTGCAGATTTTGCGGTTACGGGCGGGGAAGCGTGTCTTGCAATCTGCTCAATTTATCTGCTTGCGTTTGTGCAGGCGGGTGCAACGGTTTTCAATCAGATTGAATCGTGGTCAGTGCCGAAGTCGCTTTTGTGCCATTTTTTATTGTTGTACGTTGCCTACGTTCTGTGTTACGTTGTAAATACGTGGATACCGTTCAGCTTCAACGTGATACTCATTTTCACCGCAATTTTCGTTGCATCTTTTTTCGCCATCTGGCTTATTGTGTATCTTGTAGTAAGGTCTGTTGAAAAGAAACTAAATGCTAAAATAAAAATTTAAAACAAAAAACTCGCCTTGAAAATTCAAGGCGAGTTTTTTGTTTGCTAGTTAATCTTTACATTTTCCCAGAGGGAGTTGAGGTAGGAAAGCATTTCGCTGTCAAGGTTGCGGTAAGCGTAGGTGTTGTATCTGTCAGCAAAGTTTTCCATCGGGGGATAAAGCACTGCGATTGCGTCCTCTCCCATATCCTCTTTGTATCCTGCGTTGTCATAAACAAGTTTGTTGGGTGAAGCGTAGCAGGTGTATTCTGCGTTTGCAATCGCTGCTTCTTCGGAAAGCATAAAGTTGATGAAGATTTCAGCAAGTTCTTTATTCTGTGCGCAGGTGGGAATACACATTGCGTCAACGTAAAGGTTTGTTGTGTCGGGGTAGTAGAATTGAAGGTCAACGTGCTCTGCCTGAGCGTCACGCATTGTGAAGTAGTCGCCTGCGTAGTAAGCACCGATTGATGCTTCGCCCGCTTCAAGCATATTGAAGATTTCGTCCATAACGTAACTGTAAACGTAGGGGCGCTGAGCAAGAAGTTCATCGTATGCTTTGTCCCATACTGCTTTGTCAGTTGTGTTTACATCAAGACCGAGTTTATAAATTGCAGTACCGAAAGCATCGCGTGAGTTGTTGAACTGAAGAATCTTTCCGCTGTACTTTGAGTTCCACATAAGGTTCCAGCCGTCAGCGTCTGCCGCGTCAACAACGTTTGCATCGTAAATGATGCCGACAATGCCGTAAGCGTAGGGCACTGTGTACTTGTTTTCTGTATCGTAGTAAAGACCCTTGAAGTTGTCATCAATGTACTGATAGTTGGGAATGTTGTCAAAGTTGAGCGGCTGCAACAAATTTTCGGAAGCCATTCTTGCAATCATATAGTCGGACGGAATGATAACGTCATAACTTACAGCACCGCTTGAAATTTTGCTGTACATATCTTCATTTGAAGCAAAAGTTGTGTAGTTGACTTTTACTTTCTGACCGTAAGTTTCCTGATACCAGTCCTCAAACTCGCGGATGGTGTCAAAACTTCCCTCACTGCCGTCAGAGATGTATTCGCCCCAGTTGTAAACGTTAAGCACAAGTGTGTCGCCACCACAACCGCTGAAGCAAACAGCGATAAGCACGCCAATAAGGCAAAGAGAAATTAACTTTTTCATTTATCAGTTCTCCTTTTCAATCTTTTTTGTTCTTTGAGTGCGCGTCTGTCCTCGTTGTCAACAACGTTGCTGATAAGAAGCAATGAGAGAGTGACGAAGAAGATGATTGTCGCAAGGGCGTACATTTTCGGTGTAACGGTTT
>JAZQTF010000194.1:0-10122 GCA_045630445.1 Acutalibacteraceae bacterium | reverse complement strand
ATAATGCCGATAAGACCTGCAAAAATAAGTCCGTTTTGAATTGAGTCGGTTGAAGGCTTCTCTGCGTGATTTCTGTACGCCACCGCAATCACACGCAGTGCATTGCTTGCAAGATTTTCGTTGATGCTTTCAATCTTGTTTCTTACCGCATCATTCAGATTATGCACGTTACCGCCCTCATAATACTGATTGCAAACAGGGAGTATTCTTTCAATCGCACCTTTCGAAATAACAATAAATCCATCGTTGCTTTTGTGTAAAGTTGTCATAGTTTTCTGCTGTGAGTTGAAAGGAATTTCAAAAATCTTTTGATAATCTTTGTAGGCTTCATCTTTGAATTGTCTTTCATACGCGGTCATTATTGCTGATTCTGTCGGGCTTTGTGACTTGTTTTCTTTTGATGAATTGTTACAGATTGAGCCTAAAAGCAAAATTTTCTTTGCGTGAATTGCGTCAATATTTTGTCTGCCGTCAGCCGTCGCAACTGTTGTTACAGTCATTTTGTTTTGTGTCAGCGTACCCGTTTTGTCCGAGCAGATAATCGTTGCGCTGCCAAGCGTTTCAACTGCGGGGAGCCGTCTTATGATTGCGTTTGATTTTGCCATTCTTTGCACACCGATTGCAAGCACGATTGTAACAATTGCGGTCAGACCTTCGGGAATTGCTGCAACAGCAAGGCTTACGGCAATCATCAGGTTTTCTAGCGGCGGTATTGATTGCAGCATTCCAAGCAGAAAAATTATCACACAAATCATCACTGCGCCAATTCCAAGCATCTTTCCGGTTTTGGCGAGTCTTGTCTGAAGCGGAGTCTGCGGAGTTGATTGCTCGTTGAGCATCTGAGCAATTTTTCCAACCTGAGTGTTCATTCCCGTTTCAACAACAATCGCTTTGCAACTGCCTGAAACAACAACACTGTTTGCAAATATCATATTTTTTTGTTCGGATATAACTGTGTTTCTCTCAAAGACAACGTGCGGATATTTTTCAACCGGTGCGGATTCACCGGTAAGGCTTGACTCCTCCACGGATAATGAGTATGTATGAATCAGTCTTGCGTCTGCAGGGACCATATCTCCCGCGTTGAGCAGTATTATGTCACCGGGTAACAAATCGCAGGAGGGGATTTTGCTTGTCTTAGCGTTTCGTATCACAGTCGATGTCGGCGCTGACAGTTTTTTCAGTGCTTCAATTGCTTTTTCTGCTTTGCTTTCCTGAATTACACCCATCACCGCGTTTATAATCACGATTGAAAGAATTATTATCGGGTCAACAATATCCTTGTCACCGCTGATATATGAGGCGCTTGCTGAAACCACAGCCGCAGCAATGAGAATCAGCACCATAAGGTCTTTGAATTGCTCAAGGAATTTTATAAATATGCTTTTCTTGTTTTTCTGAACAAGCACGTTGCTTGTATAAGTGCTTTTATTTGCCATAACCTGAGCGTTTGAAAGCCCTTTTTCGCTGTCGGATTTCAATTCTCTGATTGCCGATTCCGCGGATAAAGAGCACCACCTGATTTCATTCTGCATCTGTATTCCTCCAAAAAGTGCGATTTGATTTATTTAATATATATTGCCGTTTGCGTGACCTTAACACCAAAAAAATAAACCCCGCCGCAACTGTGCTTATTCAGTCGCAACAGGGCTTATGAAAATTGGATTTTAGCGGTGACGCTCAACAACGGTATCGTTGCGGAATAACAATGAAATGCACCAGATACCCGCCAGAGCGATGACAGTGTAAAGAATTCTGCTGACTGTCGCACTCTGACTGCCAAAAATCCATGCAACTATGTCAAACTGGAATAAACCGATGCTACCCCAGTTGACAGCGCCGATGATTGTGAGTGCCAATGCAATTTTGTCTAACATTTATATCAACTCCTTAAATAAATTCAAAGATTGATGGAGGGTAAAAAATGCTCCCGTACTATTTTGTACGGGAGCAGTATAGTTTATTCATTCAATTTCAGATGATGTTTATCTGGCACATCTTCATTGCGTTCAATGCATTCTGATGACTTTCAGGCGTCACACCTGCGCAACACGATGAGTCAACCGTAATTGGTGTTTCGGGCAGGAAAGCCTTGATAGTCAAAGCGTTTGAGATTACGCATATATCTGTACAGATACCGATTATAACAATTTCCTTGATTTGATTTTTCTTATTCATCTGGCAGAGTTTTTCAGCAAGTTCATGTGAGCCGAATGTGATTTTATCAAAAACGGGGCAGTCCATTTCTGTTCTGAATTTGTCAAGGTCGGGATGGATTTCCCAGCCGGAAGTACCTTTTATGCAGTGCACAACGGGGAGATTCTTTCCTTCCTGAGTTGAAAGATAATCCTCGTAATGAGTGTCCCTTGTGAAGAATACCTGACCGTCAAAACTTTCAATTTTATTTTTTGCAGTTTCAACAATTTTTTCGGCTTCTTTTGTGCCAAGCGCACCGTTTATAAAATCGTTCTGCATATCAACAACAATCAGTATTCTGTCCTTGATTTCTTCAGTTATTACTGCTTCTGACAACTTCTTGATTTCGCCAACTGCAAGCGCGTCGCAACGTTCATTTTCAGGGTGACCCGCGTGACCTTTTACCCATACTGCCTCAATCTTATGTTTTTCCCAGAGGTCAAGCAGTTCTTGCCAGAGGTCAGGATTAAGCACTTTTTCATTTCCTGAACGGCGCCAGTTTTTTGCTTTCCAGGAGAATGCCCATCCCTTTGTCATTGCGTTAACAAAGTATTGAGAATCGCTGTAAATCGTAACGTCGCATTTTTCTTTGAGACATTTGAGTGCTTCAATAACCGCGGTCAGTTCCATCCGGTTGTTTGTTGTGTCAGGACATCCGCCGGAGATTTCTTTTTCGTGACCGTTGAAACGTAATATTGCGCCCCAACCACCCGCACCGGGATTTCCTGAACAAGCACCATCAGTAAATATTTCAATTTTTTTGAGATTATCCAAACCGATCACCATCCGTAAGTCGTTACTATGAAAATAACAAAACTATGCTGTAATGTCAATGATAAAATCTTTTGTGTGGGCTTTCACATAAGATTATTTGCCAAAAAAATGCCAATAATAAAACAAGCAAACAAGCGGTATATATGACAGGGGAGTTTTTACTCAAATACATCTATTGACAACGCAGGTAATAAATAGTAAAATAATATATCACGTAAATGCTAATATAGATATTATAATATATTATTTATAATTTATTGTGCACTGTATTCGTTTCGTTAACATAAAACAATCTGAAATTTATTGCAACCTGACTGTGACTCGTCGGGTTGTTACATACTGACAATGGAGGTTAATATGGCTAATAAAAAGACAAATAAAAAAGAGTCAACAAAAAAGGAAACAACAAAAAAAGAAACAACCAAAAAGGAAACAAGTAAGAAAGAAACAAAATCACGTTCAAATAAGGCAAAGAGTACAACAGCCTCAAAGAAAAAGACGTCAACAAAAAGAAAGTATCCCGAGCGTGCAAAAAAGAACACAACTCCAATCAGGATTGCGTTTCTCGGCGGTATAAACGAGGTTGGCAAAAACATCACTCTTTATGAGTGCGGGGATGATATGTTCATCGTCGATTGCGGTATGCTTTTTCCCGAGCCTGAACTTCTCGGCGTTGACTTTGTAATTCCGGACTTTACTTACATTGAACGCAATGCTGACAAAATCCGTGGCGTTGTTTTAACACACGGTCACGAAGACCACATCGGCAGTTTGCCCTATCTTCTCAAAACTCTCAACGTCCCTGTTTATGGCACAAAGTTCACACTCGGTCTGCTTGAAGGCAAATTGCGTGAGCATGAACTTCTGAAGTCAACATCCCTCAACGTTGTAAAAGCGGGGGACACAGTTTCGCTCGGATGTTTTGATATTGAGTTTATCAGAGTTACTCACTCAATTCCCGATTCCGTTGCTCTTGCAATCAAATCTCCCGCAGGAGTAATTGTCCAGACGGGTGACTTCAAAGTTGATACAACTCCCATTGACGGTCAGGTTATTGACCTTGCCCGTTTTGGTGAACTCGGAAATCAGGGTGTCCTTGCACTTTTGTCCGATTCAACAAACGCAGACCGTCCGGGTTACAGTATGTCCGAGCGTAAGGTCGGAGAAACTTTTGACAGACTCTTCTCAAAAGAGCATGACAAGCGAATCATCGTTGCAACTTTTGCATCCAATATTCACAGAATTCAGCAGGTTATTGATGCAAGTATTGCCCACAAACGTAAGGTTGCCGTTTCGGGCAGAAGTCTTGAAAATTCCGTTGCGGTAGGTATGGAACTCGGCTATCTCAAAGTGCCGGACAACACTCTTGTAAGCCTTGATATGGTTAACAGATTCCCGCCCGAAAAAGTTACAATTATCACAACCGGCAGTCAGGGTGAGCCGCTTTCAGCGCTTTCAAGAATGGCTTTTTCAGACCATAGAAAGATTTCAATCACTCCGCAGGACTGCGTAATCATTTCCGCAACTCCTATTCCGGGCAACGAAAAAATGGTCAGCAGAGTTGTAAATGAACTTATGAAACTCGGCGCTGAAGTTGTATATGAAAAAATTCAGGATATTCACGTTTCAGGTCACGCTTGTCAGGAGGAGCAGAAACTTATGCTCTCTCTCGTAAAACCGAAGTATTTCATTCCTGTTCACGGTGAGCATAAGCATCTGAGAAAGCACGCTGAGCTTGCGCAGGGAATGGGTGTGCCTGAAAAGAATATAATCATCGGTGACAACGGCTATGTCGTTGAGGTTAAAAACGATTCAATCGCAATCGTAAACACAGTGCCCGCAGGAAGAGTCCTCGTTGACGGTTACGGCGTTGGTGATGTAGGTAACGTTGTTTTGCGTGACAGAACTCATCTTGCACAGGACGGAATCATCGTTGTTGTTGCAACTGTTGACCAGGAAAACGGCATTGTTGTCGCAGGCCCGGAAGTTATTTCAAGGGGATTTGTTTATGTCAAGGAGGCCGAGCATCTTATTGATGATGCGCGTGTGCTTTCATCCCGCATACTTGAAAGTTATATCGGTGGCGGATATTCCGAGCGTAATGTTATGAAAAACAGAATCAAGGACGAAGTTTCAAAAATGATGTACGAGCGTACAAAACGCAGTCCTATGGTTCTCCCGATAATTATGGATATTTAATTTTGCTCAACACTTTTACGGAGGTGGTAGTGTGAAAAAAATAAGTAATCAGTTATATGCAATCGTATTGTTTGCCGTTATTGTTATCCTTTGTGTTGCGATTGCAATAATGTCAGGATTCAATAAACCTTTTCTGATAGTTGCGGCGCTTGTTTTGGTTGCTCTCGGTTTTCTTGGTTATTATCTTTACAGAACGCGATTTAACGTGAATGTAAGGAATCTTGAGAAGATTGCTAAAACTCTGGATTCTTCTGACAAGTACGCAATGTCCAAGTTTCCGTTGCCGATTATGGTTGCGGATAAGGATGGCAATATTGTCTGGTTCAATACTTTGTTTTCTGATGAAGTAATGCTTGGTTTTGATCTTACTGACAATAATGTTTCCCAGTTCTTTGCTGGCAAACGTGCTAATGAAATTCCTGAAGAAGAGCGTTTTGATGCCGATTATGCAGGCAAGAATTACACCGTAATAAAAGAAGCAGTTTATTCTTCAAAGAATGATACGTATATTTATTATTTCATTGACAAAACGCAGATAAGGCAACTCGCAAAAGAGCACGAATTGAGCAGACCCGTTGTAATGTTTATCAACATCGACGGCATTGATGAAACATCAACCCTCAGGGATAGCGAAAAAGCGGGTTACCACGGCGCAGTTGAAAATCTGCTTGAAACTTGGGCGGCAGAAAACAATGGCCTTATGAGAAAAACCGACTCAACAAGGTTTATCTGCATTGTTGAGGAACGTCAGTACAGAGATATCGTTTCAAAGCGTTTTGAAATTCTTGACCGTGTGCGTGAGTTTAAGTATAACGATGTAAACACAGCAACTCTCTCAATCGGTATCGGTAAGGGCAAAACTCTTGTTGATAGTGAAGATGCTGCACTTCAGGCGTTTGATATGGCGCTCGGCAGAGGTGGCGACCAGGCAGCCGTAAAGAATGAGGATACATTTGAATTCTATGGTGGTATTTCAAGAGGCGTTGAAAAACGTACAAAAATGAGGACAAGAGTTGTTGCATCAAGAATCAAGTCTCTTATTGAGGGCAGTGACCGTGTGATTGTGATGGGCCACAAGTTCTCTGACCTTGACTCAGTCGGTGCGTGTATTGCAATGAGCAGTGCATCACGTGCGCTTGGCAGGGAAGGACTTATCGCAATCCGTAAAGAAACTTCTCTTGCATCCGCACTTGTCACAATGCTTGAAGATAATAATATGGGTGATATGATAATCACACCCGAGCAGGCGATGGACCTTGTGACCGATAAAACGCTTTTAATCATTGTTGACACTCATATCAGGAATTTGCTTGAGTCTGATGAACTTTATGAAAAATGTTCACGAGTTGTTATCATTGACCATCACAGAAAAATTGTTGGCCATATTGACAACGCTATTGAGTTTTATCACGAGCCGTCATCCTCCTCAACCTGTGAGATGATTTCGGAAATTCTTCAGTATATGGGTCCGAAACAACTCGTCGGCAAACTTCAGGCGGAAGCGCTGCTTTCAGGTATTATGCTTGATACAAGAAACTTTGCTCTGCGTACAGGCGTGCGCACGTTTGAAGCGGCAGCGTATCTGCGTTCAAACGGCGTTGATACAATCACTGTAAGGCGTCTGTTTGCAAGCACAATGGAAAATTACCGTGATAAAAACAAAATCGTTTCAAGCGCGCAGGTTGTCGGCGATTATGCAATTTCAACCGTTGAGTTTGAAATTCCCAACATACGTGTTGTGTCGTCTCAGGCGGCTGATGAAATGCTCAATATTGAGGGCGTGAAAGCGTCTTTCGTGCTTTACGCAGCGGGGCCGACAATCAACATTTCCGCCCGCTCACTTGGCGATGTCAACGTGCAGTTAATTATGGAAAACGTTGGCGGCGGAGGTCATCAGACAATGGCCGCTGCGCAGATTAAAACGGAATCTATGGCGGAAGCAAAGCAGATGCTTGTAACCGCAATAAATGAATATGTCTCAAACTTGAGTTAATGGAGGGTTTATAAATGAAAGTTATTCTCAAAGAAGATGTTAAAAGCATTGGCAAAAAAGGCACATTGGTAACAGTATCCGATGGCTATGCAAGAAACTTCCTTTTCCCCAGAGGCCTTGCAATTGAAGCAACCGCAGGTGCTCTCGGTGAAATGAAATCAAAGCAGGATTCCGAGCGTTACCGTCTTGAGCAGGAACTCATTCAGGCAAAGGAAAATGCTGCAAAATTGAGCGGCAAGACAGTGAAAGTTACTGCAAAAGCGGGCCAGAATGGCAAACTTTTCGGCTCCGTAACTTCAAAGGAAATTTCCGAAGCAATCAGGAGTCAGTATGCAATCGCCGTTGATAAGAGAAAGATTGATGTTGCTGACATCAAGAATTTCGGAACATACGAGGCAGAGGTTAAATTCCCGCAGGGTGTCACTGCAAAGATCAGTGTACAGGTTGGCGAGTAAATAAAAAGGTCGGAGTTAATTATGGCTGAGAGTGTATTTTTGCCGATTGATTCGGTAGATGTGCCATATAGTCTTGAAGCGGAGCAGGCGGTGCTCGGATGTGTATTGCTTGACCCTTCGTGTATAAAATTGGTCTTTCTTCATCTTCAGACGGACCATTTCTATATTCCGCAGCACAAGGCTATTTTTGGTGCTTTAAGAGTTCTTGATTCAGAAAATATAAGTATTGACCCCGTTGTTGTTCTTGAACGTCTCAAAAGGGACGGAGTATATGATGATGCAAGTGGTAAGAATTATCTTTTCAACCTTGCGCAGATTGTGCCGTCAGTTGAGAATGTAGAGAATTATATCAAGATTGTCCTTGAAAAGTATTATCTTCGTGAGCTTGTTGGCATTTCAAGAAGTGTAATGAAGTCTGCTTCCGATGTGGGAGCGGATGCAAATGATATTCTTGAGTTTGCGGAGCAGAAGATTTACAATCTCCGTCAGGGCAGAGGGTCTGATGGGCCGAAGCGTCTTGATGAGGTCATTACAGTTGACGTGCTTGAAACGTTGAATAAACTCAATTCATCAAATAAAGAGGATTACCTTGGCGTACCGACCGGTTTTTCAACTCTTGATAAGGTTATTACGGGCTTGCATAAATCTGACCTTATCGTTATCGGTGCTCGTCCCGGTATGGGTAAAACGAGTTTTGCGCTCAACCTGTGCCGTAACGTTGGTATGCTTGCAAAGAAAAAAGTTCTGTTCTTCTCATTGGAAATGAGTAAGGAACAGCTTGCGCAAAGACTTCTTTCGTCAGAGGCAAGAATTCCCAGTTCAAAGATGAGAACAGGTGAACTCAATGATGATGAATGGGTAAGACTTTCCCACGCTATGACTGCGTTTTCAGGTTGTGAGATTTATCTTGATGATACCGCAAACACAACAGCGCAGGAAATGAAAGCAAAGATAAGACGTCTTGGAAACGTTGACCTTGTTATCATTGACTACTTGCAGCTCATGAAGTCGGGCGGCAAGCACGACGGCAATCGTGTGCAGGAAGTTTCCGAAATCACAAGAAGTCTTAAACTTATGGCAAAGGATTTGCGTATTCCTGTCATTACCTGTTCGCAGTTGTCCAGAGGACTTGAAACTCGTGGCAAGTCCCACAAACCGCAACTTTCGGACTTGAGAGAATCAGGTTCAATCGAGCAGGATGCTGACATCGTAATGCTCCTTTATCGTGAGGCTTATTATAAAAACGATGCCAAAGAGGGCGTTGAACTTGATCAGAATTCAGCCCAACTCGGCGTAGAAAAGAACAGACACGGCGGCACTGTCACAATTGACTTGCACTTTGAACCGCAGTTTACAAGGTTTACTGCAATGGAGCGTGTGCGTGATGAAGAGTAAAGCGCTCCAAACGGTTGAAAATTATAATATGTTCGGCACAGCGGAGCGGATTATTGTTGGTCTGTCAGGCGGCGCTGATTCCGTTGCGTTGTTACATTTTCTGATTTCTCAACGTGAGCGTTACGGATTCAGAGTCTGCGCAGCACATATCAATCATATGCTTCGCGGTGATGAATCCCTGCGTGATGAACTTTTTGTGCGTACACTCTGTGATAAACTTGGGCTTGAACTTCACGTGCTGAATGTTGATATTGATGCCGAGTCAAAGAAAAGGGGAATCGGCCGGGAAGAGTGCGGCCGTCAGGTGCGTTATGAATTCTTTGATTCTCTTTGTATGGACAACTGCCTTATCGCAACTGCGCACACTTTGAGTGACAGTCTTGAAACAGTGCTTCTCAATATCGCAAGAGGCACAGGTATTCACGGCTTGTGCGGTATCCCTGCTGTAAGGGGTCGCATAATCCGCCCTCTCATTGAATGCACAAGGCAGGAGATTGAGCAGTATTGTCTTGAAAATTCTCTTGACTATGTAAATGACAGTTCAAACTATACCCGCGATTATAATCGCAATATCGTGCGTCTTGACATCATCCCTGAACTTCTTAAAATCAATCCCTCTCTTTATAAGGTAGTTTTAAGGATGATAAGAAATAATACTGCCGATGATGAATTTCTGACTTCTCAGGCGTTGACTCTTGTTGAGCAGTCGCGCAGAGAAGATGGTTTCAGTGTAAAGACTCTTGCCGGCGCACCGCAACCGCTGAGAATTCGCGCATTGTCGGCAATAACAAGGGAAATCTGCGGAATTATTCCGGAGGATGTTCATACCCTTGCAGTTGAAAAACTCGTTCTCAATGGGCGTGGAGCGGCTGATTTGCCGCAGAAGAATGTCTGTCAGGTAAAGAGTGGCAGATTGACCTTCAATCCCGTAAATGAGGACAATCTCTCTGCGTTTCATTGTGATTTTGATTTTGGAGAAAATATTACTCCCGCAGGTGCAGTGAGTGCTGAACTTGTAACAATGGAAGAATTTCAAAAAAACTTCAAAAAACACTTAAAAAATGCATTGGATTATGATAAGATAAATGGCAAACTCTTTTTCAGAAACAG
>JAZQTF010000193.1:0-2627 GCA_045630445.1 Acutalibacteraceae bacterium | reverse complement strand
AGTATAATAACATTATAATTTTTTTCAATTGCGACTCCCCTTCTGTTTTTCTTCCAATTTACACTGTTCAATTTAATTATTCTCATAAAATTAAGCCTGTCCTTTCCATATCTCTTAATTAAAAGATATGCTCAAGCACAGGCTTTTAGAATTTGAATATTATAATAACCAGATTTCCTCGTGTTCGTCTTTACCATGACCACCCAACAATTCGTTGATAGCAGTTTTAACGTCTTTATTTTCGTACATAATTGCGTAGCATTGTTCGGTTATGGGCATATATACGTTGTGGGATTGTGCGAATGTTTTTGCGGATAATGTTGCAAAATAACCTTCAACAGTTCCGACTTCTTTGATCACATCTTCAATCTTCATTCCTTTTGCAATCAAAGAACCAGCACGACGGTTGCGGCTGTGCTTACTTGTGCAGGTTACAATCAAGTCCCCTACTCCTGTAAGACCGGCAAAAGTTTCTTTGTTTGCCCCCATTGCAACGCCAAGACGAGCAATTTCAGTAAGCCCACGTGTCATAAGCGCAGCGATTGTGTTGTCGCCAAGTTTGAGTTCATCAGCGATGCCCGCTGCGATTGCGATGATGTTTTTGAGCGCGCCACCCAATTCAACGCCAACAATGTCATCGTTTTTATATATTCTGAAGTTCTGACACATAAAAGTTTTTTGAACTTTTAATGATGCTTCAGGATTCAATGATGAAACAACAAGTAATGACGGTACGCCCAAAGCAACCTCTTCAGCATGTGTCGGACCGGAAAGAACAACCACATCGTTATCAGGTAATTCTTCACCAATAACTTCAGAAAGTCTTTTAAGTGTTTCTTTTTCAAGTCCTTTTGCAAGGTTTACAACAATCGCATCTTTGTTAATAATGTCTTTTACTGATGCTGCAACTGCTCTTACACCAATTGACGGAACACCGATTACAACTATATCTGCGTCTTTAACGATTGATAAATCAGTTGTAAATTCAATTCCATCAGGAATTTTTATATCTTTGAGACATCTGCTGTTTTCTCTTGTGCGGTTGATTTCATCTATTTCTTCCGGAAATTTTGACCACATTTTTACTGTGTGATTATTGCCGTAAGCGATCATTGCAACGGCAATTCCCCATGCTCCGGAACCAAGAAAAGCGATTTTGGACAAGGTATTAAACCTCCTTTTCTTCGATAATCTCTTCCTTCTTATCAATGTTGGAAATGCTTGTAAGTAATTTGTTTATCATAATTGAACAGAACAAAGTGAGCACAGATGAGAATGGAATTCTCAATCTGAACGGAAGTAATGTCAATCCGTTGAGTGACACATTAAAGATAATTACACCTACGATAATGAGAGCACACGCGGTTGTAATGTAGAGACAAGCGAATCGGCAAACTTTAATGCCTTTCTCTGTAAGTTCGCCTTTGAAGAATGTCATAAGAATTCCGATTATAAAGAATCCGATTGCCAGGATGACAACTATGGTTGCAGCAATAGAAACATAATACATCCATGTTGAAACAAATTTTCCACCTGCAAGAGAATCAAACAAAGAACGAAGAACGTATAATTTGTTCGGCATATCAAGTAATGCTACTCTGAGATTGGGATGGAATTTAAGTGGATTGAGCTGCTGTACAATGCATGATGCAACGATGTAAACTGCAATGAGTCTGATTGCCATCAATGCATTTGAACTGAAACCTGCTTTGTCAAGTGCAACCGGCGGTGGAGTTTGCTTCTTTTTTGAAAAAGCAAAGTTCTTTTCTTCTGAACCGAGCAAACGCTCAATGTTTGCGTAGTGTTTGATTACAATAAGGAACGGCAGACACATTGCAAAAATTGTAAGGAAGTATCTCGGCTCCATAAAGAACTGATTGAAAAAATCAGTTACTCTTTCATCCATTTGAGGAACAATGATATTATAACAGCACCAGAATGCTACAGGGAATGTTGAAACTGCAATAATTGATGAAAGCGATACAAGTTTTGTAAGCGCAGTCAATAACGCAAACACGGAGATACAGATGAAGAATACAATTGGTCTTGACGGAGCAATCATAAGCACCATTGCCGCAGCGGTAAGAACGCCTTTTCCACCTTTGAAGTTGTAGAAAACCGGGAACATATGTCCGATGATACAGAACATTCCTGTCCACAACGCAAGGAATTGAGAAAGACCGGGATAATCAGATGCGCCAAAAATCAGATTTGCGGCAATAGCTGATATAACCGCTTTACCAAAATCGCCTACAAGCGCCAGAATTGCGGGCACAGGACCTGTTGAGCGGATAACGTTGGTAAGGCCGGCATTACCGCTTCCAAGCGTTCTTATATCCTTTTTTGTAAAGATTTTAGTGAAGATAATTGAAAAGTTAAGACTTCCCAACAAATATGAAATTACTGCAGTAACAATAGCCAATATTATCACTCGTAACATTACAAATCACCTCAATGATTGTTTCTAATTGTTTTTACCATCGTTTCTTTCTCTGATAATGAAACGGATAGGAGTACCCTCAAGCCCGAATGTTGAGCGGATTTGATTTTCAATATAACGCTGATAAGAGTAATGGAACAACTCTGCGTTATTTACGAAACATACAAACTGCGGCGGTCTTGCTGCA
>JAZQTF010000192.1:0-18966 GCA_045630445.1 Acutalibacteraceae bacterium | reverse complement strand
CAAGAGTTAGCCCATTGACACTGAAAAAGAACCTGGCGCTAATTAACGCCAGGCCCAAGAAAGTTTTAGGTTATTTAAAACCAGTTGATTTGTTTGAATTAAATGTCAAAAAGTGTTGCACTTAGTTTGACAATTCATCGTGCGGATGATGGGACTTGACGCATATTGCTCCGCAATCTGCCCTGCTTGGCGACCGACACTGTGTGTCAGTACCCGCCTGCGCACCTGCTCGCTAAAAACAGTTCCCCGAACTGTTTTCTCACGCTCACACCCTCACGGGTTCAAGTCCCCAAACAAAAACAAACGGAGCAACCATAAAGGTTACTCCGTTTATTTGGTGCGGATGATGGGACTTGAACCCATACGCCATGCGACACACGCCCCTCAAACGTGCCTGTCTGCCTATTCCAGCACATCCGCATATTTACTTTTTGACAGCAAAAGGAATTGTATCACAACAATTTGGTGATGTCAATACCTTTTTTCGCTTTTTTTCAAGAAGTTTAAAATAAATGTTGAAAAATCTGTTGCCCCGCTTGTTTACTTGACATGAATAATGTGATATAATAGTTTATTATGGATAAATTATAACTAATTTTAAATATTATTTAAGGGGTTGAGAAAATGCCCGTGATAAATGTTTCGCAGTTAAAAACGTTTGCGCCGACTTTACGAGCGGGGGACAGCATCGTTTTAAGCGGCACGGTTTACACCGCGCGTGATGCCGCTCACAAAAGAATAGTGCAGATTATGGAGCAGGGCGGCAAACTTCCCTTTGACCTTGACGGTGCGGTGATTTATTACGCAGGGCCGACTCCTGCGCCGCAGGGACTTGCAATCGGCAGCTGCGGGCCAACAACTTCAAGCCGTATGGATTCGTTTGCGCCAACCCTTCTTGACAACGGACTTGTTGCAATGATAGGCAAGGGGCAACGCTCGGATGATGTCTGCGCGGCAATTGAGCGCAACGGTGCGGTTTATTTCTGTGCTATCGGTGGCGCGGGTGCGCTTGCATCAAAATGCATCAGGTCAAGCGAGGTTATCGCGTTTGATGACCTGGGTTGTGAAAGCATCAAAAAATTAGAGATAGAAAATTTTCCTCTGATAGTCGCTATTGACTGTCAGGGTGGTAATCTTTACAAGACAAGGTGAGAAGATTGCAGAAAGAATATGACGTTATAATCGCAGGTTGCGGCATATCGGGCTTATATACCGCGCTCAAACTTAACAGTGACCTTGACGTGCTTTTGCTCAGCAAGGGTGACAACGGACTTTCAAACAGTGCGCTTGCGCAGGGTGGAATTGCCGCAGTTGTTGACAATCCCGATGACAGTACGCAACTGCATTTTGAGGACACGCTCATCGCAGGCGGCGGAATAAATGACAAGCGCAGTGTTGACGTGCTTGTAAATGAAGGCCCTGACGATGTGAAGGAACTTGTACGCCTTGGCGTTGACTTTGACAGGGACGATTCGGGTGAACTTATGCGCACACTTGAGGGCGGCCACTGTCGCAACAGAATTTTCCATCACCGTGACAACACCGGTTACGAAATGACAAAGACTCTGCTTGAACGTGTCGGCGAATTGGAAAACGTTGAGTTTTCGGAATACACCGCGGTTTACAGCGCAGAGCGTCTGCCAAACGGTGGCTTCAGGGTGAATCTTATAAAGAATGATGAACACATTGATGTTTATTGCCGGTTCCTTGTGCTTGCAACGGGCGGCCTTGGCAGAGTTTATAAATACTCAACAAGTTCATCCGTCTGCACAGGTGACGGAATCCGCCTTGCAAGTGAGATGGGTGCAAAGATAAAGGATTTGCATTTCATTCAGTTTCATCCGACAGCGTTTGCGGGTAACGATAACGGCGAGCGTTTCCTTATCAGTGAGGCTGTACGCGGTGAGGGCGCAAAACTTCTCAACTGCAACGGTGAGCGCTTTGCTCACAGATATGACGACAGAGCGGAACTTGCACCGAGAGACGTTGTTTCAAGGGCAATCATCCTTGAAGCGCGCAGGACGGGCAGCGATAAATTCTACCTTGACATTACTGAAAAGGGAGAAGAATTCCTTTATAAACGTTTCCCGCTCATTTCATCAAAATGCCTTGAAAACGGCATTGATATTGCAAAGGACCACATTCCCGTTTTCCCGTGTCAGCATTACCTGATGGGCGGAATTGCGGTTGACCTTTATTCAAGGACAAGGGTTTACGGACTCTATGCCGTTGGTGAATGCTCCAACACAGGCGTTCACGGAAAGAACAGACTTGCAAGTAATTCGCTTCTTGAAGCGCTTGTTTTTTCAAGACGTGCGGCGCAGGACATCAACGAAAAGTCCGCAACACCGTTTGAACTTAAATACGATGAAGCGGATTATATTCAGGATTATTCGGGCGCACCCGTGCCCGATGACCTTGCTGACGAGATAAGAGAAATTATGCAACGCTCATACTTCGTATTCCCCGATGTGGGGCTTGCCCGTCAGGGACTCAAAAGCATCAATTCAATCCTTGACCGCCTGAGAGTCGGCAAATTCAAAAAGGATTGCGCTTACGAAGAAGTGCTCAGCCTTGCCACAGTTGCGGCAATGGTGCTTAAAGAAATATTGTAAAATTACGAAAGGATGGTTTCTATGCTTCCAAAATTTTATATTGATGAGATTATTCTCCGCGCTCTTAAAGAGGACATTAACTACATTGACGTTTCCGCTGACACAGTAATTCCCGCTGACCAGGACGGCGCGGCAATCTTTCTTGCAAAGGCTGACGGCGTGCTTTGCGGAATCGATGTTGCAATGAGAGTTTTTGAATTGCTTGATGATACTTTCAAAGCAGAGGTTTTCAAAAAGGATGGCGACGTGCTTCAAAAAGGCGACATTATCGCAAAAATCAGCGGCAGGACCGCGCTGCTTCTCAAGGGCGAGCGCACCGCACTCAATATCCTTCAGCATATGTCAGGAATTGCGAGTGCAACAAATGCGGCGGTAAAACTTGTTGAGGGCACAAAGACAAAGATTACAGACACAAGAAAGACTCTCCCCGGTATGAGAGCGCTTCAGAAATATGCGGTCACCTGCGGCGGCGGATACAATCACCGCTTCAATCTTTCCGATGGTGCAATGCTCAAGGATAATCACATTGACGCTTGCGGTGGTATTCCCAACGCGGTAAAAATCATCCGCGGCAAACTTGGCCATATGGTAAAAGTTGAGGTTGAAACAAGAAATATGGATGAGGTCAAACAGGCTCTTGAAGCAGGCGCTGACATCATTATGCTTGACAACTTTGATAATGAAATGACAAAGAAAGCCGTTGAATTTATCGCCGGCAGAGCGATGGTTGAATCATCGGGCGGCATTACTCTTGAAACATTGAGCGGATATGCACAGTGCGGAGTTGACATCATTTCAATCGGTGCGCTTACTCATTCCGTAAAAGCGCTTGACATTTCTATGAAGTATCAGAAGGGGGAATAATCTATGGCAGTACTTGTTACAGGTGGCGGCGGATTTATCGGCAGTCACACTTGCGTTGAGCTTTTAAACAGTGGCTTTGAAATTGTTGTTGTTGACAATTTCAGCAACTGTAATCCCAAATGCCTTGAAAGAGTCAAGGAGCTGACGGGAAAGGATTTTCCCGTTTACCGTTGTGACATCCGTGACGCTGACGGACTTTCTGAAATCTTTGAAAACGAAAAGATTGACAGTGTAATTCATTTTGCGGGACTCAAAGCGGTTGGCGAAAGCACACAGTTTCCTATGAAATATTATGATAACAACGTTGTGGGCACGCTCACGCTTTGTGATGTGATGGCAAAACACGGTTGCAAGAAGATTGTTTTCAGCTCCTCCGCAACTGTTTACGGCAATGAAAATATTTCACCGCTCAATGAAACAATGAAAACCGGCGGTGTTACAAATCCCTACGGCAGAACAAAATATATGATTGAAGAAATCTTAAAGGATTTGTCTGTGTCAGACGGTGAATGGAGCATTGTGCTTCTTCGTTACTTCAATCCCATCGGTGCACACGAAAGTGGCAGAATCGGTGAAAACCCGAATGGAATTCCCAACAATCTTATGCCATACATAACTCAGGTTGCAATCGGTAAACGCGAATTCCTGAGTGTTTTCGGCGGCGATTATGACACCCACGATGGCACGGGTGTGAGAGATTATATCCACGTTGTTGACCTTGCAAACGGCCACCTCAAAGCGCTTGACGTGCTTGACAGAAAGGCCGGCGTTTCAATTTACAACCTTGGCACAGGCAACGGTTACAGCGTGCTTGACATTGTCAGGGCGTTTGAAAAGGCGAGCGGCAATCCGCTTCCGTACAAAATTGTTGAAAGACGTGCGGGTGATATTGACGTCTGTTACTCAAACCCCGAAAAAGCACTTAATGAGCTTGGCTGGAAGGCTGAGAGGGGAATTGAGGAGATGTGCGCTGACTCGTGGCGTTGGCAGAAAAATAATCCCAACGGCTACGATGACTGATGCATTTTAAAGTTTGATTTTGAGAGGTTTTTTATGATAGCGGTAATTGACTACGGTGCAGGCAATCTGCAGAGTGTGAAAAAAGCGCTTGATTTTATCGGATGCGAAAATATCGCAACCGCAAACGGTGATGACATTGCGGCGGCTGACGGTATCATTCTGCCGGGCGTAGGCTCTTTCGGTGATGCTATGGCGTCACTCAAAGGCAGGGGACTGCACAAGGTGATTGAGCGTGAGATTGCAAACGGCAAGCCGTTTCTCGGCATCTGCCTTGGTCTGCAACTTCTTTTTGAAGGCTCTGAGGAAACTCCCGGTGTGAGCGGACTTGGAATTCTGAAAGGCAGAATTCAGAAAATTCCGAAATCGGAAGGAATCAAAGTGCCCCACATGGGTTGGAACAGCCTTGAAATTACAAATCCAAACGGAGTTTTTGAGGGTATAAACAACGGTGACTTTGTTTATTTTGTTCATTCATATTATCTGACTGCAGACAATCCGTCCGAAGTTTCTGCGCGTACATTCTATTCCGTGCCGATTGATGCGGCGGTTTGTAAGGATAACGTAAACGCAATGCAGTTTCATCCTGAAAAGAGTGGCGAGTGCGGAATCCGTATGCTCCGCAATTTTGTGAATATGGCAGGGGGTAAAAGATAATGTACGCAAAGAGAATTATACCTTGCCTTGATATCCGTGACGGCAGAGTTGTAAAGGGCGTGAGTTTTGTCAACATCCGTGACGCGGGTGACCCTGTTGAATGTGCCGCAATTTATGACAAAGCGGGTGCGGATGAGCTTGTTTTGCTTGACATTACCGCAACTCATGAGGGCAGAAAAAATATGATTGAGATAGTTGAGCGCGTTGCTGACACTATCTTTATTCCGTTCACCGTCGGTGGCGGAATCAGTACGGTTGAGGATTTCAAACAACTTCTGCGTGCAGGTGCGGATAAGATTTCCGTAAATTCCGCTGCGGTACGCAATCCGCAACTTATCAATGAGGCGGCTTACAAATTCGGCAGTCAGTGCGTTGTCTGTGCGATTGATGCAAAACGAAACGGTGACGGCTTTGAAGTTTACCTCAATGGTGGCAGAATCCCCACGGGCATTGATGCGGTCAGATGGGCGTGTGAAGCGGTCAGCAGAGGTGCGGGTGAAATTCTGCTTACAAGTATGGATTGTGACGGCCAGAAGAATGGCTATGACCTTGAATTGACAAGGGCAATTTCAGAAAGAGTTGATGTGCCTGTAATTGCATCGGGCGGTGCGGGTAAACCTGAGCATTTTTATGATGCGTTTACGCAGGGCAAAGCGCATGCGGTGCTTGCGGCATCATTGTTCCATTTCAGAGAACTTGAAATTTGTGACCTTAAAAAATATCTCAGCGAAAACGGCGTGTCCGTAAGGCTGTAAGGAGAAAATATATTTGTTTGAAAACATTGTTGAAAAAGAACGTGCGGTGCTTGTAAGCGTTGATACGGGAGAGTTTGACGTTGAAGTGTCACTCAATGAACTTGAAGAACTTGCAACAACTGCCGAAGCGCAGGTTGTCGGACGGATGACACAGAAAAGACCGTCACCCGACAGTGCGACATATATCGGCTCGGGACGAGTTGAAGAGTTGAAAGAGTTTTGTGAGAGTAACGAAATTGACCTGATTATCTTTGATGCGGAGCTTTCACCGTCCCAGCAGTACAACGTTGAAAAAGCCACAGATGTGCGCGTTATTGACAGAACAACCTTGATTCTTGACATCTTTGCCCAGCGTGCAAGGTCGGGCGAAGGTAAGTTGCAGGTTGAACTTGCGCAACTTCGTTACCGTCTGCCACGTCTGCGCGGTATGGGTGTTTCAATGTCAAGGCTCGGCGCGGGCATCGGTACAAGAGGTCCGGGTGAAACAAAACTTGAAAGCGACAAACGCCACATCAGACGCAGGATTTCCGCACTTGAGGATGACCTGAAAAAACTTGAGGAAAGGCGTAGGCTTGCGGGCGAAAGGCGAAAGAAGAACCGTGTTGAAACCGTTGCGATAGTCGGCTACACAAACGCGGGCAAATCAACCCTTATGAATACGCTGACAAACGCGGGCGTGCTTGCGGAGAATAAACTTTTCGCAACGCTTGACGTAACGGCAAGGGGGCTGACTCTGCCCGATGGACGCGAGGTTATGCTTATTGATACGGTAGGGCTTGTCAGAAGGCTGCCGCACCACCTTGTTGAAGCATTCAAGTCAACTCTTGAGCAGGCGGCGCAGGCTGATGTTATTCTCAACGTCTGTGATGCGTCAAGTGACGAAGCGCAGGAGCATCTTGAAGTGACGCGTAAAATATTGGAGCAACTCGGCTGTATGGACAGACCGATTATCTCCGTTATGAATAAATGTGACCTTGTTGAGGATATGGCGTCGTTGTCCGTTATCGGCACAAGTGTTGAGATTTCCGCACTTAACGGCACGGGTATTGAAAAACTGCTTGATGTGATTTCAAAGTCCCTTGTGCCAACGCGCTCAAGGGTCAGACTTCTCCTTCCGTTTAAGGAGAGCGGCACTGCGGCGCGACTTCATACGGACGGAGTTGTGCATTCTGAGGAGTATCGCCCAGAGGGAATTTTCCTTGACGTGACAGCGCCGATTGAAATGCTCAAAAAACTTTCGGATTATCTTTATTCCGAAGAATAATTTTTGTTTTGGTATTTACATTTGAATCAAAATGTGCAATACTGTACGCGGATTAAAAATAAAAACAGAGTAGGTCTGCATGCGTTATGCCGAATTATCGGCGGAGTGTTGCGTGGACGGGGAGTTGCCACGCAAACGAAAAGTTTTCTTGCGGTTTGCAGACCGCATCCCGCTGTTGTATATAATTTTGAAGCCTTATGACCTCCTTATTATTTACAGCAACGAAATAATAAGGGGGTAATTTTGTGTCAAAAAGACGAAACGGAAAAAAGCTGACCGTGCAGATGATGGTTGTCCTTGCAATGATGATTGCGCTTGAAGTCGTATTGTCAAGACTGCTTGCAATACCGGTGGGGGATAGCCTCAAATTTGCATTTAACTTTGTGCCCGTTGTGGTGGCGGCCTATCTTTACGGGCCTGTTGCATCGCTGATTGTTGCGGCGGTGGGTGATCTGATCGGCTCGCTCATTTTTCCCGTGGGAGCGTATTTCCCCGGCTTTACCGCTACTGCGGCGCTGACAGGGCTTTGCTTCGGATTGTTTCTTAACAATAACCGCAGGCTGTGGAGAATTATTATCAGCGTTGTTATCATTCAGGTTGCGCTGACAATTTTCCTTGATTCCGTGTGGTTTATGATTTATTTTGGCACACCTTACTGGGTGGCGGTCGCAACAAGGGCAGTCAAAGCGGGGGTTATGGTTGCAGTGCAGTGCGTGTCACTTGCAATCATTCTGCCGATAATGGAGCGTGTGCGAAAACAACTTAAAATATAAGGGGTACAGAATGGAAAGGCTAAAAAATGAATTCAGGGGCTGGCGGGCTTGGGAAATTGTCTGGCTCGTTGCAAACTGCCTGATAATTCTTGCTTTGTCGCTTTATTGGGGTGACAGTGTGATGGGCATCATATCCGCGGTTGCGGGTGTTGCTTATGTTGTTTGCTCGGGCAAGGGCAAACTGATGGCGTACTTTTTCGGTGTTATAAACGTTGTGCTGTACGCAATAATTTCATACCGGGCAAAGTTTTACGGCGAAGTTATGCTTAACGCACTGTACTATCTGCCGATGCAGTTTTACGGCTTTTATGTGTGGAGTAAGAATATGGACACCGAAACGCACGAGGTTAAGAAACGCAGAATGACCGCAAAGGGCAGGTTGATGCTTGCGGGTGCAATCCTTGTTGCAACCGTCGCTTACGGATTCCTGCTCAAAGCCATTGGCGGCACACTTCCGTTTGTTGACTCATTAAGCACAGTGATTTCCGTTTTTGCAATGATTGTTGCAATCAGGATGTATATGGAGCAGTGGACGCTCTGGCTTATTGTCAATGTTGTCAGCACTGTGATGTGGGCAATCTCTTTTTCACGTGGCGGCGACAGTGTTGCAACACTTGTCATGTGGGCACTGTATATCGCAAACTCAATTGTAATGCATATCAAATGGTCAAAAGAATCAAAAGGAGCGGCTTGATTGCCGCCCCTTTTTTAGGTAAGAAGTAGTAGTGAAAAGGTAATAAGTAAGGTTGCTTTTCGTCCGTGTCATCCTGAGCGGAGTCGAAATCCGAGTGTAACGAGGATCAAACGGCAAATATGCCGTTTGGGATCTCGGGCGAAAAATGGCATAAATCCAATTATCAGATCCCGATACTATCGCATCGTCCTGTGGCTTTGCTTCACTCAGGATGACACAACAAAAATAATTACAATTCTGTAATCTTTCTTGACTACTGAAAAGAAAATGCTATTATTTTGGTATATAAGGAAAATGCTTGTCCGTCAGGTTTAACAAAAAAAATCGTGCGGAATTTGTGGGATGTTACAAAGTTCTAAAAAAATTAAAATTTCCCGTGGGTTTTTGCGTTTTCAAACGTCTAATATATAGAAGTAATTTTACATAAACAGGGGGTAAAATTTATGAAAAAATCATTCGCGGTTGTGCTTGCAGTTTTAATGTTTGTGTCAATTCTCATCCCGCTCGGTGCGTTTACCGCTTCCGCAAGGGAGAGCGCCGTTTTTACTGAGGGTAATTTTAAGTACGAGGTCTATGATGATGAGGCGTGGATTGTTGGTGCAACAGCCGATCTCGGCTCTGACATTGTCATTCCGTCAACTCTTGGCGGCTATCCTGTGGTGTTGATCTGCAATATTCCCGGCAGCCCTCTTGTGACAAGTGTTACCATTCCGTCAACGATTGAGTCTATTTGGACCGATGTGTTTAAGGACTGCATACATATCGAAAAAGTGTATATTTCCGACTTTGCCGCTTGGTGTGAAATTGATTTTGACTATAACGCAGTGACGTGGTATTGCAGCAATCCCCTGGCAAGTGGTGCGGAGTTATATCTTAACGGTGAAAAAATGGATCTGACAAATCTTGTAATCCCCGAGGGCGTTGAGAGGATTGGTAGTTATGCATTTATAAGCGAATGGGATATGGTTGAGGGAGTCATTGAAACGGTGGAGATTCCGTCAAGCGTAACGAGCATTGGTCAGGGTGCATTCTGGTACTGCACGGGTATAAAAAGTATAATTATTCCTGATAGTGTGAAGTCCATTGGTCATAATGCATTCAATTCCTGCAGTAAGCTTGAGGAAATCACTCTTTCTGAAAATATCGGGTATATTGCGGACTACTTGTTTTATGATTGCACAAGCCTCAGAAGTGTCAACATTCCGCAGGGCGTCAAAACCATTTATGAATACGCATTCGGAAGATGCCATAGTCTTGAAAACGTCACAATTCCCGACACGGTTGAAAAAATTGAGGAGGGTGCATTCGGCGGTGCGATAAGCCTTAAAAGCATCGTTATTCCCGACAGTGTTACCGAAATTGAACGCTATGCGTTTTATGGCTGCAAGAGCCTTGAATCAGTAACCCTTTCCCCGAATGTTGAATTTATAAACAATATGACGTTTGCCGAGTGTGAAAGTCTTAAATCGGTTGAGATTCCCCATAGTGTGCTCCGTCTTTATGACAACGTGTTTGAAAACTGCAAATCCCTTACAAGCGTCACTTTTCCTGATAGCGTCAGGGACATTGGTGAGGAGGTTTTCCTCGGATGTGACAATGTTGTAATCTGCTGTGATAAAGACGACTACGCTTACGAGTACGCGGTACGCAATGGCATAAAAACGCAGTATGACATTGAGCCTGATAATGAGATTAAACCTGCAAGAGAGTTTGATATAGTGTATTTCATCATTATCTGCGTCGTTGTTGCGGCGGCACTTGCGGCAACAGTAATCATCAGCAAAAAGAAAAAAGTAAACTAAAATAAAATCAAAAGCACTCTCTTTGCAGAAGGGGGTGCTTTTTGCTTGAAGTAAGAGGTAATAGTGAAGCGGTAATAAGCAAGGACGCTCCGAAGATTTACGAAGAAACCGGTTGCAACAACGTAGGGGCGGATATCATCCGCCCGCAAGTCTCTCCCTGACGAGAGAAGCCGATTAAAATTATTTTGTCGCTTTTCTGCTCTCTCTCCCCGGTCTTTTGCTGTACAAAATCCAGCCGGAGCCTTTATGCCATATCGTTCAGACTCTTTTTATGCGATGGCACTTTCGCTTATCTTATTGGAAATTATTGTCATCCCGACTAATTTTTGCAGAAAGTTGAGCGTTTTTACGAAGGTTTTTGTAAGTATTGCAAAAAAGTATAAAAAAATTATAAATAGTATAGAAAAGGACTTGAAAAAAATACAGAAATATTAGATAATAAAGGCATATGTGCTCTGCTCAGTATGAGCGGAAGTTTTCGGAGGTGGCGCGGAATGACGTTTTCGCAGGATTGCGCGATTATTCTTGCTGGTGGCGAGGGCAAAAGAATGAAGTCCTCAATGCCGAAAGCGATGTGTGAAGTTCTTTTTAAGCCTATGATTGATTGGGTGCTTGATGCCGCAGAGGGCAGCGGACTTGCTGACGTGTGTGTTATCACGGGTCATCTTCACGAGAAGTTGGAGGCTCACCTTGGCGGACGTTGTGCAACGTTTGAGCAGAAGGAAAGGCTCGGCACAGGCCACGCGGTAATGCAGGCAAAGGAATTCATCGCAAAGCACAGCGGTCACAACGTGCTTATTCTCAACGGTGACGCACCGCTTATGGATAGTGAGACAATCAGCAACGCGCTGACTTATCATAAAAACGCTGACAACGTTGTCACAGTAATTTCCGCACGTGTTGATGAGCCGAAAGGCTACGGCAGAATTGTCCGTGACGATGCGGGAGTGCTTCTGAGAATTACTGAGGAAGCAGACGCAAGCGACGAAGTCAAAAAAATCAAGGAAGTAAATTCGGGCGCATACTGGTTTAAGGCAGACGTGCTTCTCGAAATGCTTGATAAAATCAATCCCAACAATGCGCAGGGTGAGTATTATCTGACTGATGCGCTCAAACTCTCAATTGAGGGCGGATTGAAAGCGGCGGCATTCACCGCAAAGAGTGCCAACGTTGTAAGAGGTGCAAATGACAGAATTCAGCTTCTTGAACTCAATGAGATTGTCCGCAGTCAGATTATCAGAAAGCATCTTTTAGAGGGTGTTGATATGCCCTGTACTGACGGCATCATCATCGGCCCTGACGTAATCATCGGACGCGACACAAGAATTCTGCCCAACACAGTTTTGCAGGGCAACACAAAAATCGGTAGCAACTGCCTTATCGGCCCTAACTCAATCATTGATGATTGCGTAGTTGGTGACGACGTAAGGCTCAACAATGTTGACGCTATGAATTCCCAGATTGACTCCGGCTCTGACGCAGGCCCGTTTGTTCACATCCGTCCGGGTTCATCAATTGCCGCAAATGTTCATATCGGTAACTTTGTTGAAATCAAAAATTCTTCAATCGGTGAGGGCACAAAGTTGTCACACCTGAGTTACATCGGTGACACTGACATCGGTGCAAACGTAAACATCGGTTGCGGATGCGTAACGGTAAACTTTGACGGTAAGGAAAAGCACCGCGCAACAATCAAGGACAACGCATTCGTTGGCTGTAACACAAACCTCATCTCTCCCGTAACTGTTGGTGAATTCAGTTACACTGCGGCCGGCACAACCGTAACTCACGATGTACCCCCGTATGCGCTCGCAGTTGAGAGAGACACTCTCACAATTAAGGAAAACTGGGTTAATGAAAAGAAACCCTTTAAAAATATGTAGTCATTATAAGGTGGAGGAATAACAATGAATTGTCACGGTAAGGATATTAAAATCATCGCAGGTAACGCAAGCAAGGGCGTAGCGCAGCAGATTTGCGACTGCCTCGGAATCAAACTCTGCGACACAGAAATCAAAAAATTCAGCGACGGTGAAATCAGCACAACAATCAATGAAAGCATCAGAGGCTCTGACGTTTTCATCATCCAGTCCACATGTTCTCCCGTTAATGACAACCTTATGGAATTGCTTATTATGATTGATGCTTGTAAGCGCGCATCCGCTGCAAGAATCACTGCAGTAATGCCTTACATGGGCTATGCCCGTCAGGACAGAAAAGCAAAGCCGCGTGATCCGATTTCAGCAAAACTCGTTGCTGACCTTGTAACCGCTGCAGGTGCAGACAGATTCCTCAGCCTTGACCTCCACGCTGACCAGATTCAGGGCTTCTTTGATATTCCTGTTGACCACCTTTTCGGTGTAACACTCCTTGCTCCTTATTTCAGCAAGATGTTTGAGGGCAGAGAGAATGAGTTTGCAATCGTTTCTCCTGACTTCGGCTCTGTTACAAGAGCAAGAAAGTTTGCTCATTTCTTTGATGTGCCGATTGCAATCATTGACAAGCGCCGTCCCCAGCCGAATGTAAGCGCAGTTATGAATATCATCGGTGACGTAAAAGGCAAGAATGTAATCCTCGTTGACGATATGATTGACACCGCAGGCACACTTTGCAACGCTGCAAAAGCGCTTGTTGAAATCGGCGGTGCAAAGGAAGTTTATGCTTGTGCAAGCCACGCTGTGCTTTCAGGCCCCGCTATTGAAAGATTGGCTGACAGCCCGATTAAAGAGGTTGTATTCCTTGACACAATCGAAATGCCCGAGGACAAGAAACTTGACAAATTCAAGGTGCTTCCGATTGCTCCCTTCTTTGCTGAGGCAATCAAGAGAATTTATGAGGAGAAGCCGGTTTCCGTACTCCATAAGTAATCTTACAATATGATTCTGATAGGGAAGACCTTCCGGGTTTTCCCTATTTGACTTTTATAATTCAACACAAATTTTAATTTTCTGGTGGTATAATGTTTAAGAAAAAGTTTGAAAACGGCGGCAACATTGAGTACATCGTTGTCGGTTTGGGCAATCCCGACCGCAAATATGAGGGCACAAAGCACAACGTCGGTTTTATGTTTATGGATTTGCTTGCCGAAAAGTACGGTTTGAAAATCAATAAGATTAAGTACAAGTCCGTTGTCTGTGACGCGGTAATCAAGGGGCACAGAGTGTTGCTTATGAAACCGCAGACTTATATGAATAACAGCGGTATTGCAATTCGTGAGGCGGCGCAGTTTTACAAGGTGCAGCCTGAAAATATTATTGTAATCTTTGATGATATTTCTCTTGACCCCGGCAAGTTGAGAATCCGCAAAAATGGCTCCGACGGTGGTCACAACGGTCTCAAAAGTATTATTTACCATCTGGCGAGTAACAAGTTTCCGCGAATCAAAATCGGCGTAGGTGCAAAGCCGCATCCCGATTATGACCTTGCAAGTTGGGTGCTTTCAGGATTTTCAAAGGACGCTGTCGCCCAGGTGAGCAACGCTCTTGAAGACTCCGTGACAGCGCTTGAATATATGCTTGACGGCAACACCGACACCGCAATGAATAAATTTAATTAGGCAGGCAGATATGACAGGATTCAGTGCCGCTCTTCTGAAAAGCGGCGTAATAAGTGAATTAAAACAACTCAACTCCTCGGGGTCATTGCCCCTTGGAGTTTTAGGTGCTTCCTATATTCATAAACTCCACCTTGCATCAATTCTCTGTGAGGAGACGGGCGCGCTTATAATTATGCCAAATGAGATGGAAGCAATGCGCGCGCAAAAGGACCTTGCTTCATTCGGAGTTGATGCGGTCTATTATCCGTCCAAGGAATTCGTTTTCAGGGATATGGAGGGCTTTTCAAGGGAGTATGAGCATAAAAGGCTCACCGCACTTGACAGAATGATTGACGGTAAAGCGGTTGTTGTTTGCTCAGCCTCTGCGGCGATTCAGTTTACAATGCCCGCTCAGGCGCTTAAAGAGCATACACTGACCGTTGAAAAAGGTCAGGAGATTGACATTGAAACTCTGCGCCGCAGACTTGTCGCGTCGGGTTACGTTCATTCTGCACAGGTTGATGGTGTCGGACAGTTTTCCGCCAGAGGCGGCATCGTTGACATTTTTCCGCCCTGTTGTGAAAACCCTGTCAGACTTGAATTCTGGGGTGACGAAGTTGAAAGCATCTTTTCGTTTGACGCTGAAAGCCAGCGCAGAAACACCGCGATGGCGCAGTTCAGAATCATCCCCGTGCGCGAAGTTGTGTTTGATGATGCTGACGCGTTTGCGCAGAAAATAGAATCTCTCGCTTCATCAACAAGGAAAAAGGAATTGAAGCAGTCCTTGCTTTCTCAGGCTGATTTCGTAAAATCGGGCAGAGCAATCGGATGTGACAGATTTTTGCCGGTTGCGTATGACACAACTGCAACGATTTTTGACTATATGGGGCAGATGCGCCTTATCGTGTGCGAAAGTGCAAATGTAAAGGAAAGCGTCAACGCTTACATCACCGTTACTAATGATGATATCAGCGCGTTGCTCACAGAGGGCGTGCTTTGCAAGGGTATGTGCGACTTCTATATTGATTTCTCCGCTCTCTGCGATTTGTATGAAAAACACCGCGCGGTTTACATTGACCTTCTCCCAAGGGGCAGTTTTGACACAAAGACACAGTATCTTCTCTCCTTGCAGGCAAGGCAACTTCCGTGCTGGAATGGCTCGATGGAATTGCTGTTGGAAGATATAAAGCCTGCGCTCGGATCGGGTTATTCCTGCGTAGTTTCCTGTCCGACAAACAAGGGCGCAAGGGTTGTTGCGGAGGACCTTATAAACGAGGGAGTAAACGCGGTCTATTTTGACACAGTGCCGCCGGTTTTCCCGCCAAAGACTGTAAGCGTTATCAAGGGCAATTTCTCATTTTCGTTTGATTATCCTGAACTGCAGTTTATGATGATTTCCCATTCATCGTCCACTGTGCCGCTTGAAAAGAAAAAGAAGCCGAAAGGCTTCAATGCGCTCGGCTCGCTTGAGGAGATTGTCAAGGGTGATTACGTTGTGCACGCGGTGCATGGCATCGGTATCTTTGAGGGAATACAGAATATTGAATTTCAGGGAATAAGAAAAGATTACATAAAAATCCGTTACGCAAAGGAAGAGGCGGTTTACGTCCCCGTAACACAACTTGACCTTGTCAGCCGTTATGTCGGCAATCGTGACGAGAGCAAGATTAAACTTTCAAAACTCGGCGGTGCGGAGTGGAAGAATGCAAAATCAAGGGCGCGTGCCGCGGTACGTGATATGGCGGACGAACTGATTGCGCTTTACTCAAAACGAGCAATGAGTAAGGGTCATGCATTCCTGCCCGACGGAGAGTTGCAAAGGGACTTTGAGTGCCACTTTGAGTTTGATGAAACGGATGACCAGTTGCGTTGTGCAAAGGAAATCAAGGGTGATATGGAGAAGGCTGTGCCGATGGACAGACTTCTTTGCGGTGACGTAGGCTTCGGCAAAACGGAGGTTGCGTTGCGTGCGGCGTTCAAATGCATCTGTGAGGGTAAACAGTGCGTAATCCTTGTGCCTACAACTATTCTTGCTTTCCAGCATTATGGCACAATTATGAAACGTTTTGCAGGTTTCCCGATTGAAGCGGAGATGTTGTCGCGTTTCAGGACCGCAAAACAGCAGAAAGAGATAAAGAAGAAACTCAAAAACGGCAGCATTGATATAATCGTCGGCACTCATAAACTTCTGGGTAAGGATATTGAGTATCACGACGTAGGACTTCTCATCGTTGACGAGGAGCAGCGTTTCGGCGTTGCGCAGAAAGAGAAGTTAAAAGAACTTTTCCCAAACGTTGACGTGCTTACTTTGTCCGCAACGCCCATTCCAAGGACGCTCAATATGGCAATGTCGGGCATCAGGGATATGTCCGTGCTTGAAGAAGCGCCGACAAACCGTTACCCCGTGCAGACTTACGTTATGGAGCATAATATGTCCGTGCTTGTTGAAGCGATGCGTAAAGAAATTGCACGTGGCGGCCAGTGCTATTACTTACATAATAATATAGAATCAATCAGTTCGGTTGCTTTCAAAATCTCGCGTGAGATTGAGGGCGCACGTGTTGCGGTTGCGCACGGCAAAATGGGTGAGGAAGAATTGAGTGAAGTGTGGCGCAAACTGCTTGAAAATGAAATTGACATTCTTGTCTGCACAACGATTATTGAAACGGGTGTTGACGTGCCGAATGCAAACACACTTATCATTGACGGCGCTGACAGAATGGGACTTTCACAACTTCATCAGATTCGCGGACGCGTTGGCCGCTCAGGTCGCAGAGCGTACGCTTATCTTACTTTCACAAGGGGCAAGGAACTTTCTGAAATCGCAACAAGCAGACTTTCTGCAATCAGGGAGTTTACGGAGTTTGGCGCAGGTTTCAAAATCGCAATGCGTGACCTTGAAATAAGGGGTGCGGGCAACGTGCTCGGCGCACAGCAGCACGGTCACATGGAAGCGATAGGTTACGATATGTATATCAAAATGCTCGGTGAAGCGGTCAAGGAGAAAAAGGGCGAAAAGTCAACTCTTGAAAAACCCGAATGTCTTATTGACCTGCCCATTGAGGCGCATATTCCCGAAAAGTATATTGACAACGTGGCACACCGTATTTCAATTTATCGTAAGATTGCGGATATACGCAATCAGGCGGACGCTGATGCGGTTGTTGAAGAACTTTTTGACCGTTTCGGAAAACCGCCCAGAGCGGTTATGGGACTTATTGAGGTTGCATTGCTTCGCAACAAGGCGGCATCGCTTGATATTTATGAAATCCGCAAACTCGGCGGCAGCCTGCTTTTGTTTATCAGTGACATCAACCCCGAAAAAATCAAGGCTATGAGCAAGGTTATGAAAAAGCGTATAAGCGTTGGCGTGCGAGGCGGTAAGGAGCATATCGCGGTGAAGATGCTTGACGGCCAGACTTCCGCCCAGGCGCTTAAAGAAGTGCTTGATGTTTACGGAGAATAAAAGTTTGGAAAATAGTGTTGATTTTTGTATGTTTAATATGTATAATGTAGATGTATGGTTGCGCAAAGATGTTATCACAAAAATGTATTGCGCGCAGGAGGGTATATCAAATGACTCAGAACAAATCAATTTTAAGTTGGCTCGATGAAAAAATCGAACTTGTAAAACCCGATAATATCGTCTGGATTGATGGTAGTGAGGAGCAGATTGAGGAACTTCGCAAAATCGCTTGTGAGAGCGGCGAACTTACAAAACTCAATCAGGAAGTTCTTCCGGACTGCTATCTCCACAGAACTGCTGTGAACGACGTTGCTCGTGTTGAGGGCAGAACTTTCATCTGTACTCCCACAAGGGAGGAGGCAGGCCCGACAAACAACTGGATGGAGCCGAGTGAAGCGTACAAAATGCTTTACGATATCGCAAAGGACAGTTACAAAGGCCGCACAATGTACATCATTCCTTACTCCATGGGTCCCGTTGGCTCAGAGTTTTCAAAGGTTGGTATTGAGATCACAGACTCAATCTACGTTGTACTCAACATGGTAATCATGACAAGAGTCGGCAAGGACGTTCTTGACTTCCTTGGTGACAGTGAAGACTGGATCAGAGGTTTCCACTCCCGTTGCGAAATCAATGAGGAGAAGAGATATATCTGCCAGTTCCCGCAGGATAACACAATCATCTCCGTAAACTCCGGTTACGGCGGAAACGTTCTCCTTGGTAAAAAGTGCTTTGCTTTGAGAATTGCTTCCTACCTCGGTAAGAATGAGGGCTGGATGGCTGAGCATATGCTCATTCTCGGTATTGAAAATCCGCAGGGTGAAGTTAAGTACGTTTGTGCTGCTTTCCCGTCTGCGTGTGGCAAGACAAACCTTGCAATGCTTATTCCGCCTGAGTACTACAAAAAGCGTGGCTACAAAGTGTGGTGCGTAGGTGACGATATTTCCTGGATCAGAATCGGTGAGGATGGCAGACTTTACGCAATCAACCCCGAGAATGGCTTCTTCGGCGTTGCTCCCGGTACAAACGCAAAGTCCAACCCCAATGCTCTTGAAGCAACAAGAAAGGGTACAATCTTCACAAACGTTATGTACAAGCCTGAGGATGGCACAGTCTGGTGGGAAGGTCTTGACAAGAATCCGCCCGCAAACGGTATCGACTGGAAGGGCAATCCGTGGACTCCCGACTGCGGTGTTCCCGGCGCTCATCCCAACAGCCGTTTCACTGCTCCGGCAAAGAACTGTCCGTGCATCAGTTCCGAGTTTGAAAATCCGCAGGGCGTGCCGATTTCTGCAATCGTATTCGGTGGCAGACGTGCAAAACTTGCGCCGCTCGTTTACCAGTCAAGAGATTGGAAGCACGGTGTATTCGTAGGTTCTGCAATGGCTTCTGAAACAACTGCTGCTGCAAGCGGTGCGGTTGGTGTTGTTCGTCCTGACCAGATGGCAATGCTCCCGTTCTGTGGCTACAATATGGCTGACTACTGGCAGCACTGGTTTGATATGGGTGCAAAACTTGGTGACA
>JAZQTF010000191.1:0-17169 GCA_045630445.1 Acutalibacteraceae bacterium | reverse complement strand
CCTGTGCAGAGAATCATACCGCCACGGGGACCGCGGAGAGTCTTGTGAGTTGATGTTGTGACAACGTCTGCGTACGGTACGGGGGACGGATGTACGCCGGCAGCAACAAGACCTGCGATGTGCGCCATATCAACCATGAAGTATGCGCCGACCTGCTTTGCAATCTTGCCCATTCTTTCAAAGTCGATAACTCTCGGATATGCGGAAGCACCCGCAACAATGAGTTTCGGCTGGCATTCTTTTGCAAGTCTTTCAAACTCATCATAGTCAATGAAACCGTCATCGTTAACACCGTAGGGAACGATGTTGAAATATTTACCGGACATATTTACGGGTGAACCGTGTGTAAGATGACCGCCGTGTGCAAGGTTCATACCGAGGATTGTGTCACCGGGGTTGAGAAGTGCAAAATAAACTGCAAGGTTAGCCTGCGCACCGGAGTGGGGCTGAACGTTTGCATGACCTGCGCCAAAGATTTTCTTTGCTCTTTCAATTGCGATGTTTTCAACAACGTCAACGCATTCGCATCCGCCGTAGTAACGCTTTGCGGGGTAACCCTCAGCGTATTTGTTTGTGAGCGCACTGCCCATTGCAGCCATAACTGCGGGGGAAACAAAGTTCTCAGAAGCGATGAGTTCAATGTTTCTTCTCTGACGGCAGAGTTCACTTTCCATTGCTGCGCCGACTTCTGCGTCAGCGTTCTTTACAAAACCGATTGTATCGATCATATCCTTGTACATTTGAGTCATCCTTTCATTTTTGATGCTTGTTTCATTATACACCTTGAAACAAGATAAGTAAATATACTTTTTGAAATTTAGAAGAAATATAAAAAACACATAAAATATCAATATTTATTTGCACATTCTGTACAACTATGGTATAATACTTAAATACCTATATAATGGGATAAAAATATCTTGTGAAAACAAAAAGGAGAAATGTTCATTTATGGGCAGCGACAGTAGTATTTATATAATAATTCTTGTGGTGCTTGTGGCTTTATCGGCGTACTTTTCTGCAACAGAAACTGCGTTCCTTTCTTTCAACCGCATCCGTATGAAAAATCTTGCGGAGGACGGCAACAAGAAAGCAAAACTTGTCCTTAAACTTTACGATAATTATGACAAGGTGCTTTCAACAATCCTTGTCGGAAACAATATTGTAAACATCGCGGCGGCTTCAATCGCAACCGTTTTGTTTGTCAGACTGATTCCAAACGGCAGCGGCCCTGCGGTTGCAACTGCGGTGATGACGGTTGCGTTGCTCATCTTCGGTGAAATCAGTCCCAAGACGATTGCAAAGGAAAAGGCTGACGGCTTTGCTATGTCAACTGCGTCATTGCTTAACGCGATTGTTTTCCTGCTTACACCAATCAACTTCATCTTCTCATTGTGGAAAAAACTTCTTTCATGCGTTTTCAAATTCTCTGATGACAACGCAATCACGGAGGAAGAGTTGCTCACAATCGTTGAGGAGGCGGAGAGTGAGGGCGGCATTGACAGCGAAGAGGGTGAACTTATCCGCAGCGCGATTGAGTTCAGTGAACTTGAAGCGTCAGACATTCTCACGCCCAGAGTTGACGTTGTGGCCGTTTCTGTTGAGGACAGTCAGGAGAGAATTTCAAGAACATTTGTTGAAACGGGCTTTTCAAGACTTCCCGTTTATGAAAATACTATTGACCACATTGTCGGTGTGATTCACCAGAAAGACCTGTATATCATGCAGGCGAGTGGCGGCGGAGAAATCAGTTCAATTATGAAACCCGCAATCTTTGCTCACGAATCAATCAAACTCAACGTGCTTCTCAAAACTCTGCAAAAGAGCAAGTCGCACATCGCAGTAATTGCTGACGATTACGGCGGCACAATCGGTATTGTCACACTTGAGGACATCATTGAGGAAATTGTTGGTGAAATCTGGGACGAGCATGATGACATCGTTGAGGAGTTTGTCCGTATGGGAGATGACAGACACAGGATTCTCTGCTCTGCAAATCTCAGCCAGATGTTTGAATATTTTGATATGAAGGATGAGAGTGACACCCCCAACGTTGGCGGTTGGGTATGGGAGCAACTTGAAAAAGTACCCGAAGTCGGCGACACTTTCAACTATGGAATACTTGAGGTCACCGTAAGTAAGGTTGACCCGATTTATAAACGTGCGGAGGAAATCGTAGTTACTGTTCATCGTGATGAGCAGGACGGGGAGGAAGACTAATTGTTCGGTTCACTTTTTGCTGACACAAACCCTTTGACAAATAAAAAGACGTATTACAAAACTGTGTTTTTCGCGGTTATGTCAGCAAGTGTTGTGATAATGCTCGCTGTGCTGTGGGCAACTGACGGTTGGCTTGCACGCACCTTTCTTTTCAACGGTGGCGATCCGAATGCGGACACCTTTATGGATTTTTTCAACAGCGTTGTGAACACTTACAACAATCCCTATGATGCAAAAGTTATCTATCCTGCGATATGCTCGCTCGTTTTCCGCGGATTTCTTGAACTTGTGATGCCGGCCGATTTTGACCGCATTATCGTAAATCCCGACAAGAGCGCGCAGCCGCCCGAACTTAAAATCTATCAGAGTTTTATGTTCGCTTACATAATCTTTGCGCTTGTTGTGATTGTTCTTTTCTTCCTTGCAATCGGTGCGCTTATGAAAAACAGGGGCAACGGTGAAAAAACTCTGATGGCTTTCTTCTGCCTTTTCAGTGCGCCGCTTCTTTTCCTTATTGAACGCGGAAATATTCTCATTCTTTCGCTTGTGTTTGCGATGCTTTTCATCGCTTATTACGACCACAAGAGCAAGGTTGTGCGTGAAATTGCGCTTATCTGCCTTGCACTTTCAATCTCAATCAAAATCTATCCCGTCGTTTTCGGCGTTGTGCTTCTCAATGAAAAGAAGTATAAAGAACTTATCAGAGCGGCAATTTACACCGTCTTTGTTTTCTTTGCTCCGTTTGCATTCTTTGGCGGAGTTGAGGGCGTTGGCAAGTTTATCAGAAACCTTACTTCAACCTCATCAAACTCCTCTGCAGGAATTACGCGTCAACTCAGTTTCCAGAAAATTGCAATCTGGGTCGGCAATCTTTTCGGCTCCGATTCTGCGGTGTGGGTGACTGTGGGCAAAGCGATGATGGCTGTGTTTGCGGTTGTTGGCGCATTCTGTCTGTGCGTTTCAAAGAGCAGATGGAAAGCGTGCGCACTGTGCGCCTGTATGATTGTCGGTGTGCCGTCAATGTCATCGCGCTATTCGCTGACATTTTTCATCATTCCGATTATTCTGCTGATTATGGACGAGCAGGAAAACAAGCGTTTTTCCTACCTCTGTCTTGCAATAATGAGTGCGATGTGCCTTGTCAAACCGATTTACATCGTGCAGTTTACAAGCGTTAACCGTTACATCGGTTACAAGTTGGATTCGCTTCTTTATCTTGCGTTGTTCATCATCCTCTGTGTTGATGCAATCATTCAGTTTGTTAAGAGAGTAAGGTGTAAAAATGAAGTTAACGGACGTGCTTAATGAAAACAAATTCTCGCTTTCGTTTGAAGTTTTTCCGCCAAAGACGAGCGATTCTTACGACAGCGTGAGAGAGGCGACGCAGGAGATTGCAAAACTGCGCCCGTCTTTTATGAGCGTCACTTACGGCGCAGGTGGTGGCACAAGCGACTACACACTTGAAATGGCAAAGATTATCAAGGATAAATATGACGTTTCTTCAATTGCGCATCTGACCTGTGTTTCTTCAACGAAGGAGCATGTTGAGCGTATGATAAGAAATTTTCAGCAGGCAGGAATCAAAAACATTATGGCACTGCGCGGTGACATCCCGAAAGAAAAAATGGGTGAGGACCGCAGAAATTGGCACTACCATTACGCGACAGACCTTATCGCAGAGATAAAGAGCATCAGTTCCGAATTCTGCATCGGTGGTGCGTGCTATCCTGAGGTGCATCCCGAAAGCCGAAATCAGAAAGAGGACATTCAGCACCTTAAGGAAAAGGTTGAGGCAGGGTGCGAATTTTTCACAACACAGATGTTTTTTGACAACAATCTGCTTTACAACTTCCTTTATAAAATCCGTGAAGCAGGCATTACAATTCCCGTTGTTGCAGGCATTATGCCCATTACAAACGCAATTCAGGTTGACCGTGCTGTCAAACTTTCCGGCTCATTTATGCCGCAGAGATTCAAGAGTCTGATTGACAAATTCGGCGCTTACCCCGACGCTATGAAGCAGGCGGGAATTGCTTACGCGACGGACCAGATTATTGACCTTTACGCAAACGGCATCACCCACGTCCACGTTTATTCGATGAATAAACCCGATATTGCGGCAAAGATTCAGAGCAATCTTTCCGACATTCTGGGCAAGGATGCATAGTGCGGTTTTGGTTCGCGGTTACGGTGCAACACCCTACGATTACGCGGAGATTTTCCGTTACGCAGGGGTTAAGACCGCAGACAGCGATATGGATGAATTATTGAAGCAGTGCCTTGATGAGTGTGGGGACTGCTTTTCATATAACGTATGCTACACAATGCTCCCCGTGAAAATCAGCGGGGGGCTTGTTGAATTTGGTGGACTGAAAACGGAGAGCAAAAATCTTTCCGCAGCACTCAACGGGTGCGATACGGTTGTTGTTTTTGCGGCAACTGTGGGGCTAGGCATTGACCGCCTTATCAAAAAATATTCACGCATTTCTCCTTCAAAAGCCTTGATGTTTCAGGCAATCGGCACGGAGAGAGCGGAGAGTCTTTGCAACAGTTTTTGTGATGATTTACAAATATTATACGGTGACGAGTTTGAAATAAGGCCGCGTTTCAGCGCAGGCTACGGGGATTTTCCGCTTGCCTGCCAGAGCGAGATTTTTGCAATGCTTGACAGTGGCAGACGAATCGGTCTGTGCCTTAATGAGAGTCTGATGATGTCACCGTCAAAGTCCGTGACCGCGGTTGTGGGCCTTAAAAGAAAGGGGTAATTCCAATGAGTCTGAGAGAAATCATAAAACAGAAAATTATATATCTTGACGGCGGAATGGGCACAATGCTTCTTGCAAAGGGTCTTAAAGCGGGTGAGTTGCCTGAAAGGTGGAATATCACTCACAGCGATGAAATTGTTGAGATTCACAAGAGTTATTATGACGCGGGAAGCAATATTGTCAGCGCAAACACTTTTGGTGCAAACAGTCTTAAATTCAGTGCGGATGAACTTGAGAAGATTGTTTCATCAGCTATTGCAAACGCAAGAAAAGCGCAGGAACTGACAAGCAACAAGGGTGAGAAGTTTGTTGCGCTTGATATTGGTCCGAGCGGCAGACTGCTTAAACCTTATGGTGATTTTGATTTTGAGGAAGCGGTTGAAGTTTTTGCAACAACTGTCCGTCTTGGTGTAAAATACGGCGCAGACCTTGTTTTCATTGAAACGATGAATGACAGTTATGAAACAAAGGCGGCTGTGCTTGCGGCAAAGGAAAACTGCGATTTGCCGATTTTTGTTTCCAACGCGTATGGTGAGGACGGCAAACTTATGACGGGTGCATCACCTGCGGCAATGGTTGCAATGCTTGAGGGTCTTGGCGTTGATGCGCTTGGCGCAAACTGCTCACTCGGCCCGGATCAGTTGATGGGCGTTGTTGATGAATTGCTCCGGTATGCGTCAGTGCCCGTGATTCTCAAGCCAAACGCGGGACTTCCCTGCACCTGCAACGGTGAAACACATTATGACGTTGATGCTTCGCAGTTTGCCCTTGACGTGTGCAATGCGGCTGAAAAGGGAGTTACAATTCTTGGCGGCTGTTGCGGCACAACTCCCGAATATATCAGACAGACGGTTGAAAAGACGCAGGGCGTTGCATTCAAACCCGTTACAAAAAAGAATGATACGATTGTTTCATCGTATTCCCATATTGTAAAAATCGGAGAGAAACCGATTCTTATCGGTGAGAGAATCAACCCTACGGGTAAAAAGAGATTCAAGCAGGCTTTGATTGAAAATGATATTGATTATATCCTGCAGGAAGGACTTAACCAGCAGGAGAAAGGCGTGCAGATTCTTGACGTAAACGTCGGTCTGCCCGAGATTGATGAAACAAAAATGCTTTGCACCGCAGTGTGCGAGTTGCAGGCGATAATCAACCTGCCGCTTCAGATTGACACCGCAGACGCGGCCGCTATGGAGAGTGCACTTCGTCGTTACAACGGCAAGGCTATGATAAACTCCGTCAACGGTAAGGCGGAGAGTATGAGCGCAATTTTTCCGCTTGTGAAAAAATATGGCGGCGTTGTTGTTGCGCTGACACTTGATGAAAGCGGAATTCCTGCCACTGTGCAGGGCAGAGTTGAGATTGCGCAGAAAATTCTTGAAACCGCGCAGAAGTATGGAATTGATAAAAAGGACATTGTTTTTGACACTTTGTGTATGGCGGTCAGTGCGGACACAACTGCCGCACCCACAACATTGGGCGCACTCAATCACATCAGGAATAAACTCGGCATTAACACTGTGCTTGGTGTTTCAAACGTTTCTTTTGGCCTGCCTGAAAGAGAGGCGGTCAACGCGGGATTCTTCGCGTTTGCACTTGAAAACGGTCTTTCCGCGGCAATCATCAATCCGTATAGTGTTGAGATGATGAAAGTTTATTACACGTATATGACGCTTCACAATATGGACGAAAACTGCGCACAGTACATTGATTTTGCAACGCAGACGCTTGCGAATATCAGGAGCGTTACCGCCGCACCGTCGCAGGTTTGCACATCGGACAGTGGCGTAACCGCTTTGCAGAATGCGATTGTGAAAGGACTTAAAGAGCAGGCGTCAGCGCTGTGCGGTCAGATGCTTGAAACAACTCCCGCACTTGACATTGTGAATAATGAAATCGTGCCTGCGCTTGATATTGTCGGCAAGGGATACGAGGAAAAACGCGTTTACCTGCCGCAACTTCTTATGAGTGCGGAGGCGGCAAAATCCGCGTTTGAGAAGATTAAAGCGTTTATCTGTGTCAACGGCGAAACTCAGGAGAAAAAAGCAAAAGTTGTTGTTGCCAGCGTTGAGGGCGATATTCACGATATTGGCAAGAATATTGTAAAAGTCCTGCTTGAAAATTACGGCTTTGACGTTGTTGACCTTGGCAGAGACGTTGCACCCGAAGTGGTTGCGGCGGCTGTGGAGAGTGAAAACGCACTGATTTGCGGATTGAGCGCACTTATGACAACAACTGTGCCCGCTATGGAGAAAACAGTGAAACTCATAAAAGAACGTACACCTGATTGTAAGGTTATGGTTGGCGGTGCGGTGCTTACGCAGGAAACTGCGGATATGATCGGCGCGGACAAGTACGCAAAGGACGCAATGGAAGGCGTCCGCTATGCCGAAGAAATCGCACAGAAATAATCGGGGTAAGAAAATGAGAAATTTGCCGACACGAAAAAAGATACGGATTGGCGATTATGATTACTCCACCGTAGATGCGTATTTTGTCACTATTTGCACCGCAAATAAAGAGAAAATCTTTTGGTGTCAACGGTAGTTGGATCGATGAAAAGATGGGTCACCAAACAACTTGGCAGACCTGTGTGGGCACGGTCATTTTATGATCACGGCATAAGAAATCAGCGGGATTATGAGGAAATCTGGCGGTATATTGAAAATAACCCATTAAAATATGTATTGAGAAAAGCACCGTAGGAACGGTGCTTTTTGTTTTTGAATCTGATTGATGTTTGTATTGTTGTTTGTAGGGGCGGATATTATCCGCCCGTTAGAGTTTGATAATATTTGAAATATATAACAAATGGCATTGCTGAAAGTTTGTTGTATATTAAAAACAAAACCCCACCTTGTTTCAGGTGGGGCTGAATTTTTATCTTTTCGGGTTGACAATGTCACGCCAGTCAAGGTCGCCACGCTCAAGCGCAAGGATGAGCGCCTCGGCGGTAGCGATGTTTGTTGCAAGCGGAATGTTGTGCATATCGCAAAGTCTTAACATATCCGCTTCATTCGGCTCATGCGGTTTTCTTGTGAGCGGGTCACGGAAGAAAATAAGCAAGTCAATCTCATTGCAGGAGATGCGGGCAGAAATCTGCTGGCTGCCGCCCTGGGAGCCGTTGAGATACCTCTGGATATTGAGTCCGGTTGCGTCAGCAACAACCTTACCTGTTGCACCGGTAGCGCACAATGAGTGCTTATTGAGAAGACCGCCGTAAGCGATGCAGAATTGAATCATAAGTTCTTTTTTGGAATCGTGTGCAATTAGTGCAATATTCATAAATCTAACCCCCGATGGAAACGATTTTCTGTTTAATATTATCAATTATGCTTGCATTATAACATAGTGATTTGTCAAATGCAATAGCAAATTCACAATTTGTTAAAATTTTTAACAATGTTTTATTGTAAAAGTGTGTTTTCGTCCTGCTCGTCGGACGCTGCGTGGCGCTCAACGAAGTAATATTCGTATATATCACGGGCAACAGGGGACACGCTGGAGCCTGAGCCTGACTGCTCAATTACAACAGCAACGGCAATTTCAGGGTCATCAAACGGAGCGAAACTGATGAAGAATCCGTTTGCAAGTTGTCCGTTAACCTGAGCCGAGCCGGTCTTGCCCGCAACATCAACGGGCAGGTTTTTCATAATGTTGCCAACAACGCCCTGCGTGCCGACAAGTTTCATTCCGTAACGCACAATGTCAAAGTTGAATTCATCCGCTGTGACGGTGTCAACAACTGTTGGCTGATGGGAGTAGATAACCTGACTTCTGTCAGCGGTGAGGATTGAGTCAACGTAATGAAGCTGATATCTTGTGCCGCCGTTTGCAAGCGTTGCGGCATAGTTTGCAAGTTGAAGAATTGTGAACATATTGTCAGACTGACCGATTGCGGCCTGCGACGTGTCAGCCTCGTACCAATACTGACCGAGTGTTTCGCGGTATGCAGGGCCTGCCATAACGCCCGTTGCTTCCGCAAGTTCAGTGCCGGTCTTTTTGGCAAGTCCGAATTTTTCCATATATTCATTGATTGTGCTGATGCCAAGGTTTCTGCCCACTTCGTAATAGAAGCAGTTGCAGGATTCGTAAATCGCGCCCGTAACGTTGAGCGAGCCGTGCGCGTGCATACAGTACAGTGTCAGTCCGCGATTCTGATAATAAGTATAAATACGCTGACAGTAAACGGATGAATACTGATTGATTGTTCCGCTCTGAAGTGCCGCAAGGGAAACAAGGGGTTTGAGCGTTGAACCCGGCGCGTATGTGCTCATTGCCGCTCTGTTCCACAGGGGAGAGTTGGGCGCGGACACAAGCGAGCCGTAATCGGAAAAATATGTTTCAAGGTCGTAAGTCGGGTAACTTGCACTTGCAAGTATTGCGCCCGTCTTTACGTTGACAACAACCGCCGCACCGCCTGTGATGTTGCCGATTGTTGTATTTGTGGGGCTTTCCGCCTTTTTACGCAGGTCAAGAATTGTCTTTTCAAGCGCCTGCTCGGTTGCCTTCTGGATGCCGCTGTCAATGGTCAGCACCACAGTGTTTCCCTGCTGCGGGACAATTGTGTATTCTTTCCGGGTTGTGCCGTCGGAGAGGGTTGTGACAGTGATTTCACCGTCCGTGCCACGCAGGTAACTTTCGTAAGCCTGCTCAATTCCGCTCTTACCGATGATGTCATTTATTGAGTATCCCTTATCCTTGAGCAATTCATACTCTTCCTCACTGATTGCACCGACAGGGCCGATTACATGCACTGCAAGGGAGGAGTCAACATACTCACGGTAGGACACAACGTTAATCTCAACACCCTTGTAAAATCCGCTTTTCTCCTTGATGATTGATGCGGTTGTTGCATCAACGTCGGTTGCGAAAACGTAGGGGTTTGAGGAACTGTAATCCATATTTATCATATTGTTGCATACGGACGCAATCTTCAACGCGTCCTCTGCGGAGTAATCGCTGAGTTTGAATTTCCTGATTGCGGCGTCATAACATTCCTGGGCCGTCGCGTCAGAGTCAAGGGAAAGGTTTTGTCTGAGTTTTTTGATTTCAAGGTTGCTCTTTTCAGCAAACTCAACTCCGTTTTCGGTCAGCACAAGGGGAATTTCATCGGTCTGATTTTCACCCTTTTTCTCCATCAGTTCAATCAGCGAAAGCAGGACCTTGTTACGTGTTTCCTGCTGCGCAACGGATGGGAACTGACCGACAATGAACACAATTTCATTACCCGAGCGGTTACGCACAATCGGGTTTCCGTTGCGGTCAATGATGTCACCTCTTGACGCTTCAACGCTGAGAGTGTGGGTTGAGGTGTAGGACATAAGTCCGCTGTAATAATCACCGTTGACACCCTGGATTTTAATCAGGTTGAATGCAAAAACAAGGAATATTAAAATTGTTATCACAGAAAATATTACTTTTCTGCGTTTTATGAATTTGACAGTCATCTTTTAAGTAATCCTTCCTGAAATTAGTTCGTGCGATGTCTTTTATTCACGAACGAAACAAGGTAATAGAATAACGGCGAGATTGCCGCAGTAATTGCAATTGAGGGAAAATAAACGCGCAGGAATGCACTTGCCGCACCGCTTACATCCGTCAGCCAGAGGAAGAAAAACCAGTAAGCGAAAACGTACAACGCAGTGCCGACGCTGCACATAATGACCGCCGTTACAATGTTGCGACGGAAAAACTGCTCAATAATCAGTGCGGACGCACAACCAAAGCACAGCAACGCAATGCTGTGAAAACCGGGCACTTCAGCCGATACGCAGTCCCATAAAATTCCTGCTGTAAGGCCGAGCCAGGTGCTGACAGCAACGCTTTGCGTAATGCCGATGCAGATTACAAGCGGAATGAGAAAGAAAAACCTTGCCCTGCCGATGTGGTTGGGCATACCACCTGTATTCTGCACTATAAAAATAATGAAAATAATCAGGACAAGCAGGATTATTTTTAATGCCTTTTTGCCCTTGGTGTGCTTTTTCATAAGACGTGCTCCTGTGGAAAATTATTGCTCAACGTTGATTTTGCCACTGAATTCAGTGATTACAAAAACTTCTTTAAGGTCTGATATGTCAAGGCTGTGCTCAACAACCGCGGTCATTCCGTCACCGAATTCGGGTTTTTCAATCGCGGTAACCTTGCCGATTATCAGGTCACGTGGGAAAACTCCGCCAAGACCTGAGGTGCAGACGATTCCGCCGATTGAAACGGATGTGTCACCCGAAAGGTCGGACAGACGCAGACAGTTGTCAGGGTAAAGAGTTGCTTCGCCCTGGGTGTAGCCGTATTCGCGTGTTTTTACATCGTATGACGCAACGTTGACGCTCGGGTCAAGAATTGTCTTTACAACGCAGTAGGTCGGCTCAACGCGGCACACGATGCCCACAAGATAGTTGTCGGAAACAACGGGGTCGTTTACGCTGATGCCGTGAAGGCTGCCCTTGTTAATCATAAAACTGCCGTAAGCGTTTGCGGAGTCAAGACCGACAACTTCTGCAAAAGCAAAGACGTAGTCGGGATGCTCCTCCTTGATTTCAAGGTATGATTTGTAGAGCGAAACTTCAATTTTGAGCGATTCATAATCGACGAGTTGATTTTCAAGCTCGGCGATTTTATCTTCAAGTTCTGCTATTTTATCTGATTTTTCACCTGCGGTGGCGATGTTGCTGAAAAAGTTACCGATGCTTGTGCCGATGTTGCCCGCAATTTTCTGAAACGGTGAAATAATCATTCCGATGAATGAGGATGACCCCGTTGTGCTGTGGGTTGAGCCGGCAATAATCATACCGATAAGGAAGATTACAACAACCACGGTGATGGCTTTGAACAGCCTTCCTCTGAAAAAATCTTTCAAAACGTTAACCTCTCTTTGTGTTTAGTCGTAGTACATATCGCTGTCGGGAGTTCTGAGGAATTCACCCGTCAGGCATTTGCCAAGTCCGTCCGCAACGCAGTCGGAGGGAGTCTTTGCAACGGTTACGGGAATCTTTGTCTGCTTGTTGATAAGGCTGTCAAGACCTCTCAACGCGGCACTTCCGCCCGTGAGCACAATTCCCTGCTCGATAATATCTGCGGCAAGTTCAGGGGGAGATTTTTCAAGAGTTGTTTTGATTGCGTCAAGAATTTCATAAAGCGGCTGAGCAAGTGACATACGCACTTCTTCCGCGCTGACTTCAACACTGCGGGGAAGTCCGTCAATGAGGTTGCGGCCCATAACCTCCATTGTGCCTTCGTTTTCGTAGGGGAAGGCGGAGCCGATTGAAATCTTGATTTCTTCCGCAGTACGCTCGCCGATGAGCAAACTGTATTTTTTCTTTATATAAGCGGTGATTGCTTCGTCAAATGTGTCACCCGCAACTTTGATTGAGCAGGATGAAACAACGTCACCAAGAGCGGCAACGGCAACTTCCGTTGTGCCACCGCCGATGTCAACAACCATGTGCGCCCTTGCTTCGTTGATGGGGAGTTTTGCGCCCATTGCGGATGCAAGCGCTTTTTCAATGATGATGATTTTCTTCGCACCTGCATTCTTCACAACGTCATAAACGGCACGTTTTTCAACTTCCGTTGCACCTGACGGCACACCGATAAGAACACGCGCGGAGTTGAAAAGACCACTGCCCGATGATTTTTTGATAAGGTGTCGGAGCATTGCCTCTGTGCTGCGGAAGTCGGCGATAACACCGTAACGCAGGGGTTTTACCGCAACGATTGAGCCGGGAGTGCGGCCAATCATTTCCTTTGCGGACAGACCAACGGCAAGCACCTTGTTGTTGCTCACGTCAACGGCAACAACGCTCGGCTCGCGGATAACAATTCCTTTTCCTTTGAGATAGACAAGGGTGTTTGCAGTACCCAGGTCAATACCTATATCTTTTGTAAACAGCATTTAAGCCACCTCGTAAAATCAAAATTAACCTTTTCTGCCCGTTGAGCCGAATCCGCCCTCACCACGCTCGGTGTCATCAAGCGCTTCAACTTCTTCAATTTCAGGCAGACATACGGGCATAACCGCAAGTTGTGCGATGCGCTCGCCTGCTTCAAGGATGTAAGTTTCTTTGCTCTGATTGATAAGACCAACCTGAATTTCTCCGCGGTAATCGCTGTCAATAACGCCAACGGAGTTTGAAAGATTGATGCCCTTCTTCACCGCAAGACCACTGCGTGCAAAAATGAGCGCAACAAGGTCGTTGCTCGGCAGAGCGATTGCGATACCTGTGGGCACCATTACTCTGTCGCCCGCTTTGATTTCAATGGGTGCATCGATGCAGGCGTATAAATCCATTCCTGCACTGCCGCTTGTTGCTCTTTTCGGAATGATTGCTCCGGGGCGTACCTTTTTTATTTTAAGTGTGCTCATAGTATCTTTCCTTTCTTAAATCCGTCTTAAAGACTGCCACGGTAGAGCAGTCCCCTTGTGAATTCTCCCTGCGGAGAGAGTGAGTTTTTGTATGAATTAAAGATGCGGTTTATCTCCGCTTTGCTTTCGTCTGTGAAGTAGAGGAGAATAAAATCACAATCAAGTTCATTGAGTCTGTCGCCCATATAGACGGGGCGTGAGTTGAGCATTTCAGTAAAACCATAACCGCACACAAGGGGAAAATTTACGCCCTTTCTGTCGGTCAGTTGTTTTTTGTTGCAGTTTGCGCAACCGCCCACATTTTCGTTGGGGCATGCACGCATAATCATAAGCGGAAGTCTGCCGTAAGCAAAAACACCTTTTTGTGCAGATGTTGAAAGTTTTGCAATCTGCTGAGTTGTAAGTTCCGCAGACACAATAACGTGGCTCACACCAAGTGCGGAAAGTTCATCCGCCGCAAGAGAGTTATAAGTGTTTGCACCGATGCAGGCGTGTGTGTCAAGCCCTGTTTCCTTTGCGGGTGCAAGTGCATCAAGACCGTTTACAAGAAAACCGCTGACGCGATTGTCTGCCGCTTTTTTGATAAGGTCACGCACCTTGTCGGTCTGACCGAAAAACATACGCGGAATTTCCGCATAGATTTTGCTTTTGAATGAACCGGCACTGAAATCATCCTTTGCGCATTCCGCAAGGGGAAGATATGCAACCTGTGCCGCACCGTCAACAAAAGTTGAAAGCGAGGAAAATCTTGCAAAAACCTTCTTTGCATCGGTTGAATTGTTGCTTTTCTTCGGAGCGGTTTCTTTGTCCGCGTCAAATGTATATGCACGCTGTGAGCAGATAAGATGTGAAAGCGCTGAAAGACTTTGTCTGCGCATTGCGTTTATCTCTGAAAGCGGAAGCGTCAGCCCCTGCTGACAGTCGGTTGTGATTGCATCTGCGTAGAAAGCAGTGCCGCCGCATTTCTGAAGTTGTGCTTTGATTGTTTCGTCATCAAGTGGTTTTTTGATTGCAATTTCGCAGACTTTCTGTGATGAAACAGTTGTTGTGAAATTGTCCGTTTTTGCGGTGAGAGTTGCGGTTTCGCCCTCTTTCATTGAGAAATGAAAATCAACCGCCACAACTGAATTCTCTTTTTCGTATAATTTTTCAAGGTCTTTGAGGACTCCTGCTGCGCGGACAACGTCCTCCTTACGCCTTGTGCCAAACATTTCTTTGTCGCGTTTTGCTTCAAAATGACCCTTTGTAAATCCGCTTCTTGAAAAGACACTTTGCAGTGCTGTTTCAATTTCGGGTGAGAGTTTCTCGTCAAGCGCCTGACGGCACGCGGTAACTGCGCACGCGACGTATTCAGCGCGTTTCATTCGTCCCTCAATCTTGAATGACGTCACACCGATGTCACGAAGTGATTTAAGTTCATTCACAAGTGAAAGGTCTTTCAGACTCAGATGGCAACCGCCACTGTTGTCCGATGAAAACGGCAGACGGCACGGCTGGGCACAAAGCCCCCTGTTGCCGCTGCGTGAGCCTAATACCGCACTCAGAAGGCACTGACCCGAAACGCACATACACAGTGCGCCGTGAACAAAACATTCAAGTTCAACGGGGGAGTGCTGCGCAATGAATTTAATCTCTTTGAAAGAAAGTTCTCTCGGAAGCACCGCTCTTTTGAAACCGAGCGAATGCAGAAGTTTAAGTCCGTCAAGAGTACCCACTGACATCTGTGTTGATGCGTGGAGCGGAATGTTGCTGTGTTTGCGGATTTCCTTTGCAAGTCCAAGGTCCTGAATAATCAGTGCATCCGCTCCCGCTTCACACGCGAGGCGTGCCTGCTCGGTTGCGGCGGAAAGTTCAGAGTCGGAGATGAGAGTGTTAAGCACTGAATAGACCTTGACTTTGTGGAGATGGCAGTAATCAACGGCTTTTTTGAATTCGTCATATTCGAAGTTGGTGGCGTTTTTTCTTGCGTTGAAACTCTTTGTGCCAAGATAGACGGCATCTGCCGAACATCTGACAGCGGCTTCAAGTTGCTCCCATCCACCTACGGGAGCAAGGATTTCAGGACGATTACCAGCCATAAGTATCCTTTTTATTCTTGCGCTCATCAAGTCGCGTTTTGAGAATTTCTATTTCATTTTTGAGGCGTTCATTTTCGCGTTTTGCGTCGTCCGCTTCAATGCGTGCCTTTGCGGCATCCTGCAGATATTCTTTCAGCTGTGAGCGGATGTTGTCAGTTGATTGCTCCGCTTTTTTGCTCGCGTCAAGAAAACGCAGGGCAAGAAGCACTGACGCCTGAGTCATAGATATTCTGTTGCTGCCCTCAACGATTGAACGCAGAGTTTTGTCAAGTTCAAAAGCGAGCGAATGGAGATATTCGGGAGTGTCCTCTGTGATGACTGTGTATTCAGTTGAACAGATGACGATGCGCACTTTTTTCTTATCCATATTCATATATACACCCTGTCCATAAAATTATAGAAAATAAGACTGATTATAAACTAATATAATATTATACAATAAAGTATTATTAACTGCAATATCAAAAACAGAAAAAAGCACAGAATTATTGATCGGTGAAAACAGAGGAAAATGAGGATTTGTGATGAGCCTGATGATTGCTGAAAATGCAGATATGTCAATGCTTTTTAGTTATTATGCATTATTTCCTGCGTTGTGTTTTGTTCAATTTATCCTCAAAAGGTTACAGAGTTGTTACCTTTGGTTACAGCTTTGTAACCTTTCTTGCGTTTTGTGTTCACGGAAAATATAATGAAGCCACAACTCGATCGATTGCAAAAAACATAATGGAGGGTAATTCTTATGAAAAAGTTTTTTTGTTTCCTGTTTGCAATAATTATGATAGTTTCCGTGTTTCTTATTTCGGGTTGCGAGAGTGAGAAAAAGCCTGACCCGTCAAACCCGACAACCGCTCCCGCAACAACCACCACAAGCACAACCGTAACAACAACCGACCCCAATCCCGTGCTTCCCGAGCCGGAGCCGGAGCCTGAGCCGACACCAGAGCCGACTCCCACTCCCGAACCGACACCGACACCTGAACCGACACCTGAACCGACACCCGAGCCAACTCCCGAGCCGGAGCCTGATTCTTCAATGTGGGGCAAGATTGTGAACAGTGTTTATACTTCTGAAAACGGCGGTTTCCAGCTTACAGTTCCCGGATGGAAGGAGTACAAACTCTATGGCATTACAATGGTGCCGGACGATTATACGGGTACAAGCACAACAAACGCGATTGCTATCTACATTTATCCGAAGGGTACGGATGGTTATGACAGCGTTGACGTGTTTGAAAACAAGACAAAAGCGGATTTTGAGTCAGTCCTTCAGACATCACTTGACTCCTTTGAAAAGACATCAATCACTTCACGCAACAAGACCTACACCTGCTACAAAGCGGTTGATGAGGGTATGTATTATGTGTGGGTATTCCAGACAAGTGAGGCAAAATATTTCATCAACTTTATGCAGAGTCCCGACAATCCCGTAAAGGTTATTGACGCCGCAAATGAGATAATGGACACTATTGTAGTTTACAAATAAAATAAAAAAGGGGACAGAGAACGTAAAAAAATTCTCTGTCCTTTTTCTTTTTGGCGTCTTTAGACGTGGAAATAAACTCCCAGTTCTACTGGGGGAAGACAAAAAAGCTGAGCAAAATAAATGCCTACCCTTGTCAGGGGAGGTGGCTGCGGCAACGCCGCAGACGGAGGGGTAGTCAACGTTTTCTCTCCCTCAGTCTTTTTGCTACGCAAAAATCCAGCTCCCTCGTCAGAGGGAGCCGATAGAACC
>JAZQTF010000190.1:0-1147 GCA_045630445.1 Acutalibacteraceae bacterium | reverse complement strand
TTTTTCCTTAACAGTATTGATTGTGTAAACCATTGTGAAAACAACCAACGCAACTGTTACAGCAAACGCTGCAAGGTTTGCGGGAGTAACGATAAAACTGTCAAGCAATGAGAAGATGCCTGTTGCGGAAGCAACGAAGAAAGCAATGTAGCCAAGTGCACAAGCAGTTGCAACAATACCGGTTGCCTTGAACTTTGCAATAAGTACAGCAGCAATCACAACGAAGAACACGCCAAGAGCGATAAGTGTGAACAACTCTGCGTTACCGCCAAGTGCCGGCTCATCATAGAAGTAAGTTGTAGCAGACATTGCAATCGGGCTCTTGTCCATCATAAGTGTGTTTACAATTACCTCTGACAACTCTTTTGTTTCAGCAGACTGAATTGTAAGCACGCCGTCACTGATAACGTCACTTACTTTTACATTTGTTTCACAGTTTCCGTCAATCCAGATTGAAATTGTGGAGTTTGTGTATCTCATTGTAGCCTGCTCAAACAACTTTGTTCCTTCTGCATTGAAATAGTAGGAAACGTAAGTTGTGCCGCCTGCTGAAAGCAATTCTGCCTTTTTAAGATGGGAGTCATTTACAATAACTTTATCGGTTACGGAAGTACCCGCTTTGATTGAAAACTCACCCTTAACACCGAGGCTTACAGCAACGTTGGACGGGCTGCTCAATGTGTCTGCACCATCCCAGCCGTAAGATACTGTGATTGTCTTCTGAGCGTAGTCAATATAGAATTCAGCGTCGGACACGTTGTAGTTGAGATAAAGTCTTGCTTTCATTATCTCAGCCATTTTATCAAGTTCTTTGTCCGTTACTGACTCAGCCTTCTCCGTGGGGAAGAAAGTGATGCCAACGGAACCATCAAGAGCCTGTCCGCCTTTAACGCCACTGATACCCGTGATATGAGTTGTGACAATGTCCGCATACTGTGTGCGGAATCCGTACAATGAAAAATAGGATAACACCAAGATAATTACCAGAAGAACAGGCATTACCCACTTTCCTTTAACTTTCGTCATAGATTTGACCTCCGATTCTGTAATATTGGAAATCATTACAATCTCCAATCAATAGATATAATTATATAAATTTACTGACTAAAAGTCAACAATAATGTTTATTTATTTTTATTTTTTAATT
>JAZQTF010000189.1:0-2249 GCA_045630445.1 Acutalibacteraceae bacterium | reverse complement strand
AAGCATCATGCAGGAGAGAAGGGATGAGAAACCGATATGTATTGAACCAACCTGGAATTTGAAGCAGGAGAGGGCAACTGTCATCATAACGAATGTGACTGACACCGCCATACGCTTTGAACGTGAATGGAAGTATTTTTCACACAGTGTGAAAAGAAGTCCCATCACAAAACCAAGTGCAAGTGAAAGCACAACTTCAAGTACGGGTTCAAGCACAACGGAAAGAATATCAACTGAGCCTGCGCTGAGGGATTTTGCAACGCCGAATGAAACGGCAAATACAACAAGACCTACTGCGTCGTCAATAGCAACAACGGGGAGAAGAATGTCTGTAACAGGGCCTTTGGCCTTGTACTGCTTAACAACCATGAGTGTTGCTGCGGGAGCGGTTGCAGTTGCAACTGCGCCAAGTATGATTGCCGCGGAGAGCGGGAATTTGTCGGGCATAATGAAGTGCAACGTGATAAGGATAGCGTCAACAATGATTGTTGTGAAAACAGCCTGGAAAATACCGACTACAGTTGCTTGTTTACCAATCTTTTTAAGTTGAGCGAGTCGGAATTCGTTACCCATTGAAAATGCGATAAAGCCGAGTGCAAGGTCGGAGATGATTCCAAAACCTTCAATCTGTTCGTGAGTGATACCGATGCCCTGAATGCCGAGTGCGCCAAGAACGAACGGGCCGATCAGAACGCCTGAAACGAGGTATGCGGTAACTGCGGGTAAACCAACTTTTTTAGCGAGTCTTGACAGGAGCAGACCTGCAAGCAACGCAATTGCAAGACTTAACAAAATACTTGCGGTGTGGGACACGTGAATGCGCCTTCTTTCAAAAAAATGTTTATAACGTCACAAGAACTGCCTTGTTTGCAAAAACAAGGCAGTCCTATCGGGCGTTTGGTATTCTATCACAAGTATATTCAGTAGTCAAGAAAAAATTTCAATTTATTCTGACTTTTTTGTGATTATTTTTCGGCAATTACTTCAACTTCTACAAGAACGTTTTTCGGCAGCGTCTTTACTGCAACGCAGGAACGCGCGGGTTTGTTCACAAAATACTTTGCGTAAACTTCGTTGAATGCTGCAAAGTCGTCCATACTCTGCAAAAAGCAGGTTGTTTTGATTGCTTTGTCAAGACCGCTTCCTGCTGCGGCAAGCACAGCGGAAAGGTTTTTGCAAACCTGCTCCGTCTGCTCTGTGATTGTCTCACCAACAATCTGTGATGAAACGGGGTCAAGCGGAATCTGACCCGATGTAAATACAAGGTTTCCTGTGACGATTGCCTGTGAGTAGGGGCCGATTGCTTTCGGTGCGTTTTCTGTGTGAATTACATTACTCATTATAAAATCTCTCCTTGATCAAGAATTTTGAATCCTTCTTTTCTTAATGATTCGGTTATCAGTTGAACGTGGTCGTAGTCCCTTGTTTCCATTTCAATACGAAGGTGGCAACTGTTGATGCTTGATGTGTTGCCGCGTTCGTAATGAACTCCTGTTACGTTGCCACCGCATGAGGAAATAATGCTTGAAATGTTTGTAAGCTGACCGGGTTTGTCAACAAGTTCAACAAGCAGACGCGCAGAGCGGCCCGATTTCACAAGACCTCTTTCAATAATTCTTGAAAGGCTTGTTACGTCAATGTTACCGCCTGAAACAATGCACACAACATTCTTGTCTTTGATCGGGAATTTTTCAAACATTGCCGCCGCAACCGCTGCCGCACCCGCACCCTCTGCAATCATTTTCTGATTTTCAATAAGTGCAAGCACCGCTGATGAAATCTCATCATCAGTTACAAGTGCAATGTCATCAACGTACTCTCTGACAAGGTTGAATGTGTTTTCACCTGGTTGTTTTACCGCAATACCATCTGCAACAGTCTGCACGGAGTTGAGGCACTCAATCTGCTGATTTTTGATTGAGTTGAACATACTGGGTGCACCCGCAACCTGCACGCCGTAAACCTTGATTGACGGACGGATTTGTTTTACTGTGTAAGCAATTCCTGAGATAAGACCACCGCCGCCGATTGGCACGATGATTGCGTCAATGTCATCAAGGTCGTTCATTATTTCAAGGGCGATTGTGCCCTGACCTGCAATTACATTTTCATCATCAAACGGATGAATAAATGTGTAGCCTTTGCTCTCCTTGAGTTCAAGTGCTTTCTTGTAAGCGTCATCGTAGCAACCTTCAACAAGGCAGACCTCCGCACCGAAGTTTTTCGTTGCTTCAATTTTTGAAATCGGT
>JAZQTF010000188.1:0-3790 GCA_045630445.1 Acutalibacteraceae bacterium | reverse complement strand
TCCCTTCTCTCCTGCATGATGCTTGGCACCGTTTTCTGCAACATCTGCGACGTTTCAGAAGAACTTATGGACAGAGCAGACAGATGGACAACGCCCGTCCTCATTCTTTTCTTTGTTATCAGCGGCGCTGAACTTGACCTTTCAATTTTCGCTGATGCGGCGGTTGTGCTTATCGGTATTGTTTACATCCTTTTCCGTTCAGCCGGCAAATACTTTGGCGCAGGAATCAGCGCAAGGGCTACAAAATGCGGCTCAAACGTTGTAAAATACCTTGGCATCACACTTTTGCCCCAGGCGGGTGTTGCACTTGGTATGGCTATCAAGGCTGTTGAACTTGGCCCTGACGGTGTTGTTGTAAGAAACATTACTTTGTTCGCAGTTCTTGTTTATGAAATTGTTGGTCCCTTCCTTACAAAGATTGCTCTCACAAAAGCGGGCGATATTCAGGCGGAAGGAAGAACAAGCGCAAGAGACGAACACATTGCAAAGAAACAGCAGGAAGCATAATCCTGACAAAAACAAAAATCCGAACCTTACAAAAGGTTCGGATTTTTATTATGCTTTTTTATTTGACTTTTTTATAAACAACCTTTGTGCCATCCTCATTCTGTACGGTCAAGGTGTCACCATCAAGAGTATAAGAAAGTTTTACGTTTTCGCCAACCATATTTGTTTTCAACACGATTCCGCTTGCATCTGCTTCCCAGTAAAGACTTGTGATAATGCCTTTTTGTGTGAATGAGCCTTTGTTATCAGCAGAAAGTTCCATCACGATGTCAGAATTGTTTCTGCTCCATTTGCCCATAAGTGCCTGCTCATAATCTGACGCTGCAGCAGTTGTAGTAGTTGTTGAATCTGTGTCCTCACTGCCACAAGCACAGAAAGAAACAAACATCAGCGCAACCAACAATAAACAAACAATCTTTTTCATTTTCAGCACTCCTATTTAATATTATTTTTATGTTCTTTTGAAATTTCCGAATAATGATCTGCGTTGACAAGAATACTGTCAATTCCTGACTGTGAAAGAGTTTTCACAACCTTTGCGGGTACACCGACAACAAGTGAGTTTTCAGGAATAACACAATTTTCTTTAACAAGTGCACCTGCGGCAACGATTGAGTTTTTTCCAATCTTCGCACCGTTGAGCACTGTTGCATGCATACCGATCATAACATTGTCTTCAACCATTGCACCGTGAACGATTGCATTATGGCCGACTGTTACGTTTTTGCCGATTCTGCACTCATAACCGGGACTGCAATGCACTGTTGCATTGTCCTGAATATTACTGTTATCATCAATAAAAATCTGCGCCATATCAGCACGCAGAACTGCACCATACCAGATTGAGCAATTCTTGCCGAGAACAACGTCACCAACCATAGTCGCGTTTTCAGCAACAAAGCAGGAATCGTCAAACTGCGGCGCTTTGCCCTTATACTCTTTAATCAACATAAAAACACCTCATATCTCAATCGTAAGACCTACGGGGCAATGGTCGCTGCCCATAATCTGCGGATAGATTTCTGCCTCAACGATTTTCTGTTCAATTGATTTTGAAACAACAAAGTAATCAATACGCCAGCCAACGTTCTTTGCGCGGGCATTGAACATATATGACCACCATGTGTAAGCATCAATTTTGTCAGGATACAAAAAGCGGAAAGTGTCCGTAAATCCTGCTTCAAGAAGTTCAGTAAACTTGCCGCGTTCTTCATAGGAAAAGCCCGCGTTACCAACGTTTGACTTGGGATTTTTAAGGTCAATCTCATTATGCGCTACGTTAAGGTCGCCACAATAGATAACCGGTTTCACTTCTGAAAGCGAAACAAGATAATTTCTCATATCATCCTCAAACTGCATACGGTAATCAATACGCGCAAGTTCACGCTGCGCATTGGGCACGTAACAGTTTACCATAAAGAAGTTATCAAATTCAAGAGTTATTACTCTGCCCTCATCGTTATGAGTGTCATTTATACCGTATTTTACGGATATAGGATTGAGTTTTGTGAAAATCGCAGTGCCTGAATAGCCTTTTTTGATTGCACTGTTGAAATACACATTATAGCCATCAGGCTTGAAGTTTGCCTGGTCAGGCTGCATTTTTGTTTCCTGAATGCAGAATATATCCGCATCAATATCTTTGAAAAAATTCTCAAATCCTTTTTGCAAACAAGCGCGGAAGCCGTTTACATTCCAAGAAATAAGTTTCATAATTCTCACCTTATAATTCTGAAATCTGGTTTTCGTTTATTACTTTTATGCCATTTGCTGACAAAAGTCTTGCGGTCATTCCCATACCGTCAATAAGCGTATGAGTGAATGTGCCATCATAGATTTTTGCGTTGCCACAAGACGGACTGTTTGCCTTTAAGATTGCAAGTTTGCAAGAAAACATTTTTGCAAGACGCAAAGCCTCATTTGCACCTTTCAGATACTGCGCGGTGACGTCAGCGCCATCATCACAGACAACACACTCCCCCACTATTTCGGCAGGATTACGCGGAGTTTTAAGGCCGCCCATTATCTCGGGGCAGACGGGAATCAGATTATATTTCCCGATCAGATTTTCTATACCGTCATACTTTTTGCTCACGCCGTCATAGCGACACGCAACACCAAGCAGACACGCGCTTATCAATACGTTCATAAACCCTCCGAAAATCAGTTATTAAAATAGCCCTTATATTTGATTCCGTGATTGCATTCAGGGAAAGTATGCTCAAACAAATCAACAAAATAATCGTCCGTCATACTTGCGATGAAATCAACAACAATCTGATGCGGGTCAGTTTCTTCATACGGAAATTCACGCTCATAATGCTGCTCATTTACAAAGCGGATGTGATGCCTGTAAATGATTGAATCCGTTTTCTTTTCCTTTACGTCACTGAGCATTTTGCGATAGAGTTTCTCCATCATCGGCTCAACGCAACTGTCAATCTCTTTGATTACATTTTCATTAAAGTAAATATGATCAAAGTTGTTCTTTTTCGATTCGGAAAGAGCCTCAAAATACTCTCTGTCAAGTTTTATGAAGTTGTTGCCGTAACTGTTTTCAATGATATTCACAACAAGATTGTTAATGATTTCAGAGTTCATAATTCCGATTTTATCATCCTCAAAATTGTCATAAGAGCGGATGAGTTTTGCTTTGATTGCGTCCTGTCTGTCCTTGCCAAGATAAGCAATCATATCACACACGCGCACAAGGCAACCTTCAAGAGTTGACGGCATCAGTTTTTTGTTATGGTTAATATCAACACAGCAGCACTCCATAGCACAGTCAAGGTCACTGAAACTTTTCATCGGACGCGGTGAATAGTTTTCAAGTTCAAACTCACCGTTATGGGTGAGAATACCGTTGAGAGTCTGCAGACTGATATTGTAATGAAAAAGTTTATCAAGCACTCTGACGGAATGGACGTTATGGCTGAAATATCTGCCCGTTTCGGCGTGGTGAATCTTGCACAGAATACGCTCTCCCGCATGGCCGAATGGTGTGTGGCCGATGTCGTGGCCAAGTGCAATTGCTTCTATCAGGTCAAGATTGAGATTTAAGACTTTGCCGATGCTACGCGCAATTCTTGAAACCAACTGCACGTGGAGCGCACGGCGGGTTATATCGTCATTTTTGAGCAGGGAGAAAACCTGAGTTTTGTCTGCATAGCGGTTATAATACGCGCTGTGCAAAATCTTGTCAACATCGCGCCCATACGCAGGACGCCAGATTGTTGCTCTGTCTTTTTCACGGTCAACACGTCTTAACGCCTCGCTATCCCTT
>JAZQTF010000187.1:0-1920 GCA_045630445.1 Acutalibacteraceae bacterium | reverse complement strand
ACAAATGTGTTGTTAGGTTTCATTGCTGGAAAATTACCTGATAAAAAATGATGTTTCAAGCCAACCGTCATCAATGTCGGACTGAATCTTTATGTTGGGAATACGCCTTTCCTTATCATAAGAGAAAATTGTATCCCTTACTGACGGAGCAAGAATTGTTGTTTCTCCGTCTTTGGTGAGAGTCAACTGCATTGTATCTTCCTTAAACTTATAGGTTTCTGAAATACCATTTGCAGTAACGGTTACCTGAGTTGAGTCAGCCTCATTGAAAACAACCGTAGTGCCGCCATCACCGACTGAAAGAATATGATTATTTACAATTGCAATAAACTTGTTTACACCAATCTGGAAGGCAGATTTCTCGGCATTATTACGAGAACTTGTTATTCCTGTGAAAATCAAAGAAGCACAAAGAGTTCCGACAACTGAAAAAAGTGCGATGGTAATTACAAGTTCAATCAATGTGAAACCTTTTTTTGAATTCTTCTTCATCTGCAGCCCTCCTCCTATCGTAAAAATTTGATTATAAAACTATAAAGGCAGAATTTGAACCTTGATAATACTTTCTGCGAAAGACAATACTGAACCGTCTTCATCGTAAACGGTTACTACAATCTCATAAAGAGCGGTGTCCCACTGTTCCCTTTCGGAAACGATGTAATTTTCAATGCGGGTAGAAGGAATAAAGTCACCGTCTGTTGTGATTTTTATCTTGCTTTCACCTGAAGTGTTATATGATGTGTAATTTGTGAGATATCTTACACGGCTGTTAGGCCAGCCCTCTGAAGAGTCAAAGTAGTATGTACGTGCATCAGCGTCATTGCTTGAATAGCAAAGAACTCTGAAGTTTGTTTTTGAATCACTGAGAGGAAAATTTGCACCTGCCAATAATGCAGCGCCGTTAAGTTTAATTCTGTAAGCAGAATCTGAGGCAGGATAGATATCAAAAGTGTTGCTGTCATTGAGAGAAATGCTTACAACCTGACCGTCCGATGTGACGAGATAGTTGTAATTCTGAGTGCCGATTTTGTCAGTGTAAATATGAATGTAATCAGCAGAAGCATCCGCTGTGCCGGCACCATTTTTACCACTGGGGGTAATTCTGATGTCATAAGTGAAATTATCAGCGTACTTTGATTTGTAAGTTGTTGTTGAAGAATACTCCATACCGGTAGTAGTCTTGTCAAGCAACTGAATCAATTTGTAAATATGTACGGGATAACCATTAACTGTTGACGCTTCAGAGCCGATATTATCAATTTCATACTGATAATCAGCAATTGTTTCCTCCATTACTTTTCTTGCAACATAAGTTGCCTCTGTTTCCTTTCTCGCACGTTCAATAATGCGACCATTGGAAAAAAGGCTGATGAGAAGCGGACCAACGATAATTGCAAGAATGGAAACCGCAACTAATATTTCAATTAAGCTGAAACCTTTTTTGTTGTTTGTAAGCTTCTTGAGCATAGTACAAACTCCTTTTTATAAAGTAAAATCACAATCCCAGAAGGCCTAAATACCAAGTGATTATGCCGTTGCCAAACAATGCGGCAACAACACTGCCCAACGCAAGATAAGGCCCAAACGGAATTTCAACAAATCCATCTTCGGAGCGACTGCATGCACGGAGAATTACTCCGATGATTGCGCCGAGTATGAACGAAAAAACAAGAGCGAATACGGTTAATTTCCAACCGAGAAGAAGTCCGATACCGAACATCATTTTCATATCTCCGCCACCCATACCATCACGTTTGAAGATAAGACGGGAGATAAGATTTATTACAAACAGCGAAAGCCCACCAACCGCGAAACCGATAAGACAGTTTACAACGGTGTCAAAAATTCCGTCTTTCAAACCAAAAATCAACGGAATAGCGACGGAGACAATCGCTGCAGCGATCAAAATTGTAAGATTTG
>JAZQTF010000186.1:0-1995 GCA_045630445.1 Acutalibacteraceae bacterium | reverse complement strand
AGTGTTGCGGTCGAAAACGGACGCAAAGCGGCTGAACAAAATGAATTTTGCCACTTTGTAGATGACGAGAATTCAAGGACTTTGTTTCTCGGTTATTCGGTTGCCGCAGAGAGAATAAGCAAGCAATTTGATAAGCAGGGTATAAAAATAAGCGCAGAAAAACCGCTGTACGTTTATCTGCCGTGCGGAGTGGGCGGTGGTCCGGGCGGTGTTGCTTTTGGGCTTAAGATGGCATTCGGAGACAATGTGCATTGCTTTTTTGCTGAGCCTACTCAGTCCTGCTGCATGATGCTCGGAATGGCTACCGGACTTCACAACAAGATATCGGTAAACGATTTCGGCATCGGAAACAAGACTATCGCAGACGGTCTTGCGGTGGGAAGAGCATCAGGTTTTGTTGGAAAGCAGATGTATGATTTTATGGACGGTTGTTATTCGGTTTCTGACCAAAGAATGAGCGCACTTCTTAAAATGCTGGTCGATACTGAGGATATCAGGCTTGAGCCAAGTGCGCTGGCGGGAATGTTTGGGCCTGTGTTGCTCTCAAAAACATTGGGAGAACTTCCCGATGGGTATCATTTGGTCTGGGCGACCGGCGGTAATATGGTACCGCAGGAAGAACATGAAAAATATTATCAGCAGGGCGAAGCTGTTTATGATAAAGCCTGAATGCTTATAACCAAAAGAACGTTTTTGAGTCGTCCGTCCGACCCCGAGTCAGACAAAACCAAAAAGCATAGAAATAGTTGAATTTTGAGGAGTACCGTATGTGTAAGAATATTTGTCAGGACAACACAGAAGAACTGCAGCAACTTTTGGATAAGCGCGGAGATGTATTTATTAAATCAGGTAAATATATTATATCAAACACTCTGGTTATTCACGATTATACGAGATTGACGTTGGCGCATGATGCGGTGATTCGTCTTGCTGATAATGCGTGCTGCTTGATGCTAATGAATGATTGCTGCTATAAAACCGGGTCTAATCATCATATCATTGTTGAAGGCGGCACGTGGGATGGAAACAACGTTGCTCAGACGAGAGGTAAGGTTTATGCTGATAAGCCGTACAATATGGGCGTGCTTATGCGTTTTGAGAATGTTTTTGACATCACGGTAAGGGATTTGGTTATTAAAGATCCTGAAAGTTATGCAATGCAGTTTCGTTTTGCTGATAGATTTACAGTAGAGAACATCACATTCGATTACAATATGGAAAAACTTAATATGGACGGAGTTCATGTCAATGGCCCTTCAAGAAATGGCGTTATTCGCAACATAAAAGGGGCGACAAACGACGACCTTGTTGCGCTTAACTGTGATGACGGATATGATGACGGAGAAGAGTTTATTTATACAAAGGGAAATATCGAAAATATAACCGTGGATGGACTGTTTGCGGATAACGGATATACGGCTGTAAGACTGCTGTCTTGCGGAAGTGCTATGAGAAATATAAGCATAAAAAATATTTTTGGTACTTATCGTTTTAATGGTATCTCATTTACGCATCATAGTATCTTTCCGGGAGAAAAATCAAACTTTGACAATATTTTTGTCGAAAACGTATTTTGTACTAAGCCTCCTAAGGGATTTATCATAGACCAAAAAATTATAGATGTGATTGATAATGGATATGGTCAGGGGACACATGAGCGAGTGATGAAAAGTGATCCTATCATTTGGTTTGAAAGTGGCGTACATTGTGGGAACGTAACGATTTCAGGTATTGGAAGAACAGAAGAAGGAGAAACAGAAGCTCCCACTATTCTTATAGGTCAAAACGCACAGATTGAACGTCTTGTCATAAAAAACGCTTTTCAAAAATTTGTTAATTCTCCGGAGGTCCCTCTGATTGTAAATCATGGGACTGCAAATATTGATTGGTGATTTTTTAGTGAAGCAACAATTAAGAATCCCCCTACGGTTTTTTGTATTACCGTAGGGGGTGTTTTGATTATTTATCACACTGAAGCGGCAGAAAACAGGAGGC
>JAZQTF010000185.1:0-15883 GCA_045630445.1 Acutalibacteraceae bacterium | reverse complement strand
GTGTTGTTTTCATCAATAACTGACATCGTTGTTGCTGTGCCCATATCAATAATAATCAGTGGCGGTTTATGCTCGCTGATTGCGGCAACCGCGTCAACAATTCTGTCCGAGCCGACAAGTGAAGGGTTGTCCACCCTTATGTTAAGTCCCGTCTTTATGCCGGGGCCGATAATAACGGGAGTCTTGCCCGTCAGTTTTTCCATAACACCCTTGAGTGTGTTGGTCAGCGGCGGCACAACCGAGGAGATAATACTGCCCTCAAGCTCGGACGGCACAACGCCATTGATTTCAATAATGTTTTTGATGTCAATTGCGTATTCGTCACTTGTTTTAAGTTTGTCGGTTGCAATTCTGCCGGTAGATATTAAATTGTCACCGTCGTAGAAACCGATTACAACGTTGGTGTTACCAACATCAAGTACAATAATCAAAAAATTCACCAGACCTTTGAAAGATATATCCTATATAATATATTACGATATTTGGAGTGAGTCAAGTGTTAAAAGGCAAAACGGTAATTTTAGGTGTCAGCGGTGGTATTGCCGCTTACAAAATCGCAAGTCTTGCAAGTATGCTCAAAAAGAAAAGATGTGACGTCCACGTCATTATGACGGAGAATGCAACAAACTTCATCACTCAGGCAACCTTTGAAGCGTTGACAGGCAACAAGTGCATTGTTGACACTTTTGACCGCGACCATGAGTGGGATGTAAAACACGTTTCCCTTGCAAAGCGTGCCGACTTTGTAATGGTCGCACCCGCAACAGCAAACGTGATTGCAAAACTTGCAAACGGAATTGCGGACGATATGCTCACAACAACTCTCCTTGCGTGCCGGTGCAAAATCGCTGTTGCCCCCGCGATGAATACAAGAATGTTTGAAAACGCAATTGTTCAGGATAACATAAAGAAGCTTCAGCATTATGGCTTTGATGTGATTATGCCCGCTGTTGGTTATCTTGCGTGCGGTGACACGGGTGCAGGAAAAATGCCCGAGCCTGAAGAACTTTATGCTCACATTGAAAAAGCCCTTGCGTTTGAAAAGGACCTTGCAGGCAAAAAAGTCCTTGTAACCGCAGGTGCAACTCAGGAGTCAATTGACCCCGTGAGATACATCACAAACCATTCAACAGGCAAAATGGGCTATGCAATTGCGCATGCGGCAATGCTCCGCGGTGCGCAGGTAACTCTTGTTTCAGGCAAAACCGCTCTCGATAAGCCAAGGTTTATGAATTTTGTTCAGGTTGTCAGTGCGCAGGATATGTATGAAGCGGTGGCACAGTATGCGCCTGAAAGTGACATCATCATCAAATCCGCAGCCGTTGCTGATTACACACCCGCAAATGTAAGCGATAATAAAATCAAGAAAAAAGATGGCGATATGAGCATTGAACTCAAAAGAACAACTGACATCCTTGCTCATCTCGGTTCAAACCGTCGCGATGGTCAGTTTATCTGCGGTTTCTCAATGGAAACAGAGAATATGCTTGAAAATTCAAGAGCAAAACTCAGGAAGAAAAATGTTGATATGATTGCCGCAAACAACCTTAAAGTTGAGGGTGCGGGATTCGGTGTTGACACAAATGTGCTCACTCTCATCACCACTGATGAAGAAATTGAACTTGAACTTATGGACAAGAATCAGGCAGCACACAGAATTCTTGATGAAATAATCAGAATCACAAAATAAAAAAGACCTTGGAAACTTCGGTTTCCAAGGTTTCTTTTTTATCTTTTCCTGATGCTTACTTCTCCCGAGTTGAGATGCCTTATCTCACCATCGGGGAGAATAATTTTAAGGTTGAAATTTTCGTCAAGGTCAAGCGCAGTCGCCTCGTAACTGTCCTTACCTGAAATAACTGTAATCGGATTTGAAAGCACCATTGAGCGTTTTTTGTATTCTTCAAAATGCGGGCGGTTTTCAATATCCTTGTAATATTCCCAGAAGTTTTCAAGCACTCTCGCAATCAGAATGCTTCTGAAATTGTTCTCTGTATTATTTTTATCAAATACAGAATCTGCAATATCCTTGATTTCATCGGGGAATGAATTTTCGGGTGGAAAAACGTTTATGCCAATGCCAAGCACCGCGTATGCAAGTGTGCCGCTTTCAATTGCAAGAGCGGCTTCCGTCAGTATTCCGCAGACTTTTTTATCGTCGCAGAAAATGTCATTGACCCATTTTATCTTTGCTTGTTTTTTTGCAACTTCTTCAATCGCTTTTGCAACCGCAACCGCAGCGCAGGTTGTTATCATAACGGATTTTTCAGCAGAAATTGACGGGCGCAGAATGATGCTCATATAAATTCCCGTGTTGATGGGGGAGAAGAAGTTGCGGCCAAGTCTGCCGCGTCCCTGAGTCTGCTCCTGCGCAATCAGCACAACGCCTTCCTTTTCGCCCTGCTCTGCGCGTTGACGCAAAACAGTGTTTGTTGAAGAAACGCTTTTGACAACTTCGATGCTGAAAACATCTGTGTTGAGATGCTTTTCAATGCTCTGTTTTGAAAGGACGTCGCTTTTATTGTCAAGGCAATAACCCTTGTTTGTTGTTGAGTGAATTTTGTGACCGTCAGCCTGCAACTGACGGATTGCTTTCCACACTGCGTTGCGGCTTACGCCAACACTGTTTGCAATTTTTTCGCCCGATATATATTCGCCCTGATTGGTTTCAAGAAATGTCAACACAATGTCACGTACACGGATTTCATTGTCACTCATAACAGCACCTGCCTTTTTTTCAGTTTATCATATCAAAAATCAATTATCAACCATTTTTATCGCAAAGGTTGACAATCATCTCTGTTTGGTTTACAATGTCAACCGAATAATAAAGGAGGGGTGACAATGAGAAACAGAACACAAAAACTTGCATTATGTGCTTTGTTTACCGTGCTTATAGCGGTCGGTGCAATCATCCGCATTCCGTTACCGCTTCCCGTTACGTTTCAACTTTTCTTTGTTACTTTGTCCGGACTGCTTCTCGGCAGCAAACTCGGCGCAGTCAGTGCGGGTGTGTATATGGTGGTCGGACTTATCGGCCTGCCCGTGTTTACGCAGGGTGGGGGAATAGCCTATGTTATGCAGCCGTCTTTCGGTTATATAATCGGCTTCATCCCTGCCGCGTTTCTTGTCGGATTCATAACTGAGCGCAAAAAAAATCCCCCGCTTAAACTTTCATTACTTGCATCCTTTTCGGGGCTTTTCGTAACGTACTGCGTAGGGACTGTGTATTATTATTTTGTTTTGAAATATGCCCATGGTGTTGACCTTGGCGTATGGGTGCTTCTGACCCGTTGTTTTTTCCTTGTTGCACCGGGAGATATTGTGCTGTGTTTTGTTGCGGCAGCACTCAGCGGAAAACTCTGCCGTTTTATGCCAGTCGGTCTGCAATAAATTGCGGCACGTCCGATGGTGAGATGTGAAGTGCAAATGCAAGTTCTTCGCACATTGTCTTTTCCGCTTCTTTGAGAAAACGCTCGTCAGCAATATGCAGGCGGCGTTTTTTTTCTGCCTGCAAAGTGCGGTGCACACGCAAAGCCTTGATAATTCCGATGATTTCGTGGCGGTTGCGTACGGAGAAAATGTTTGTGTATTTCTCTTTTCTTGCGTTTGGGTTGTCAAGCCAGATTTCAATTTCCCGCGGAATTGACTCAATGAGTTCATACGCCTCATCTTCACGGATAACCCTGTGCATCTTCTTTTCAAGGATGGGATTGTTAACAGGCACAAAGATTTTAGAGCCGCTGTCAAAAACAGGGTTGAGAACGTAGTAATCAACCATTTTGCCATCAACTTCTTTTTGCGTTATTTCAGTGATTCTGCATACACTGTAACCACCGTAAATGATAATTTCTTCTGCCGCAAACACACGCTCACCCTCATTTGTAATGTCATAAAACTTAATTGATAATGATTTGATGCTATTATAACATAATTTGTTGAAAAATGTAAGATGTAACATTGTTAATAATATGTTAAAATCAGTAAAAAAATTTTAAAAAATCTATTTACAGAAAGAAGAATATAAAGTAAAATATATGGGAGTATGAATGAAAGTTTCATCGTCAAATAAAATGCTGTGTCGGGGGTTTGGCTTTTCGACGCGGTAGAAAGGATGATTAAAAGTATGAAACCTGTGTACAAGAGAATTTTGCTTAAAATCAGCGGAGAAGTTCTGGCGGGTGAAAAAGGTCACGGCATCAATGGTGACACTGTCAATTCAATCTGCCGTGCGGTCAAGGAGTGTGTGGATCTCGGAGTGGAGATCGGCCTTGTTGTCGGTGGCGGTAACTTCTGGCGTGGCAGAACAAGTGAACATATGCAGCGTACAAGAGCGGACCATATCGGTATGCTCGCAACTGCAATGAACTCTCTTGCCCTTGCTGATGCGCTTGAACAACTCGGAGTTGAAGTTCGTGTTCAGACCGCTATTGAAATGAAAGAAATCGCAGAGCCTTACATCCGCAACAGAGCGGTAAGACATTTTGAAAGAGGCCGCGTTGTAATTTTCGGTTGCGGAACAGGTAACCCGTTCTTCTCAACTGATACTGCCGCTGCTTTGCGTGCGCTTGAAATTGACGCAGAAGTTATCTTCAAGGCAACAAACGTTGACGGCGTTTATGACAGTGACCCGAAGAAGAATCCCAATGCGGTCAAGTATGAAACTCTTACATATATGGAAATGCTCAGCAAGGAGATTACCGTTATGGACAGCACTGCGGCAACTCTTTGTATGGACAATAACGTTCAGATTCTTGTATTTAATCTTTCCGATCCGCAGAATATCGTCAGAGCAGTGCTCGGCGAAAAGGTCGGAACAATTCTGAAGGGAGACAAATAAAATGAAAGCACTTTTTAATGCAACAAAAGAAAGAATGGAAAAATCACTCACAGCGCTCAATAATGAGTTCAATTCAATCAGAGCGGGCAGAGCGTCTGCTGCATCACTTGACAGAATCAGCGTTGACTATTACGGCGCACCCACTCCGATCAATCAGATGGCTGCAATCTCCGTATCCGATGGCCGTACACTTGTAATTCAGCCGTGGGATAAGACTTCTCTTGATTCAATCTGCAAGGCAATCCAGGCTTCTGACCTTGGCATCAACCCGCAGAATGACGGCGTTGTTATCCGTCTTAACTTCCCCCAGCCGACTGAGGAGAGAAGACGTGAACTCGTAAAAGAGGCTGCAAAGAAATCTGAGGATGCAAAAGTTGCAGTCCGTTCAATCAGACGTGACTCAATGGACAAACTCAAGGCGATGAAGAAGGAAGGCACAATCACCGAGGATGACCAGAGAGACGGTGAAAAACAACTTCAGGACATTACCGACAAGTACGTAAAGGAAATTGACGTAATGTACTCCAAGAAAGAGAAAGAAATTCTTGAAATCTAATTAAATCAGTCCGTTATAACAGCCCTCGGTTTCTGGGGGCTGTTATTTGCAATTTAGAGAAAGGCGTTGATGTTATGGCATTGTTCAGAAGAAAGAAGAAACAACCGCTTACAAGTGAAAATATAATTCTGCCCAATCATATCGGAATCATTATGGATGGTAACGGTCGCTGGGCAAAGAAAAGGGGATTGCCCCGTGTTGCAGGTCACACAGTGGGCGCGTCAACGTTCAAAAAGATTGCAACTTATGCCAACAAAATCGGCATCAGGTATATGACAACTTATGCTTTCTCAACGGAAAACTGGAAACGTTCCCAGCAGGAAGTTGAGGGCATTATGAATCTTCTTCGTGATTATCTCAAAGATGCGAAGAATTATAAGGAAGAAAATATCAAAACTGTTTTCATCGGTGACAGAAGTGTTTTAGCGCCCGATATTCAGCAGCTTATGAAAGAGGCTGAGGAAGGGTCAAAGGACGCGACGGGAATGGTGCTGAATATTGCGGTCAATTATGGCGGCCGTGCTGACGTTGTGCGTGCAGTGCAGTCAATTGCCGGCAAGGTAAAGAGCGGTGAAGTTTCACCGGAGGAAATCACGGAAGATATGATTTCTGATTCTCTTTACACTGCAGGTCAGGATGAGCCCGACCTTATCATCAGACCGAGCGGAGAGTACCGTCTTTCAAACTTCCTCATCTGGCAGTGTGCTTATGCGGAATTCTGGTTTTCGGACATTCTCTGGCCCGATTTTTCAACCGATGATTTAGACGCAGCAATTGCTGATTACTCAAAAAGAAACCGCCGCTTCGGCGATGCAAAATAAAGGAATTCAGGCAGGAGTGTTTTAAGTTGAAAGTTCGTATTATTTCGGGAGCAGTTGCCGTTGTTATTCTTGCGGTCATTATGTGCTTTGTAAAGACTCCCGTTTTCGCCGTTGCAGTTGCACTTATGGCGGCTATGGCGGTTTATGAGGTTTTGAAAGCGGTCAAAACGTCCCATCTTGAAATCATCATTCCGTGTATGATTTTTGCGTTTTTGTTCCCGCTTAAAGTTTATGTCAACAACAATCTTGCGGTTGGCGTTGCAGTTTTCATCGTGCTTTTGATTATGGTGCTGCAACTTATCCGCTTTGAAAAAATATCGTTTACAGAAACTGCGGTTGCAGTTTTTATAACTCTTACTCTTTCGTTTGCATTCGGTAGCCTTGTTTTCCTTCGTGACGGATATATGGGCATCAGTGCAAACTATATGGAAAACGAAGGCGTTTTCTATATTGCAATCGCACTTCTCAGCGCGTGGATGACCGACACCTGTGCTTATTTCACAGGCTTCTTTCTCGGCAGAAAGAAACTCTGTCCGAATATCAGCCCCAAAAAGACCGTTGAGGGTGCAATCGGTGGCGTGGTCGGATGCGTTGCTTTCAACGTAATTGCAACTGTTATCTATAACGTTACCTTGCCCGAGGGTCAGGCTTATTCGCTTTTGCTTATTATCCCGATTTCTGTCCTTCTTTCCGTTATCGGTATGTGCGGTGACCTCAGCGCATCCGTTATCAAAAGAAACGTGGGCATCAAGGATTACGGTAAGATTATGCCGGGTCATGGCGGAGTAATGGACCGCTTTGACAGTGTTGCATTTACCGCACCCGCACTCTATGCACTTTTGTTAATTATCAAATAATGCAGGTATATTGAAATTCAGGAGTGAATAATAATGAATGATAAACTGTCCATACTTGGCTCAACCGGCTCAATCGGTACTCAGGCGCTTGTCGTTGCGCAGAAACTCGGACTTGAAATAACTTCTCTCACCGCAAACAGTAATATCAGATTGTTGGAAGAGCAGATTCGTCAGTTTCGTCCGAAGTATGCCGCAGTGATGGATGAGCGGCTTGCGCTCAGGTTGAAGCAAAACGTTGCCGATACTGACACCTGTGTCCTTGCGGGGATGGAGGGCTTGTGTGAGTGTGCCGCGCGTGATGATGGTGCAACAGTGCTCAACAGTGTTGTTGGAATGGTTGGTCTTGAGCCAACACTCCGCGCGATTGAAAACGGCAAAAACGTTGCCCTTGCAAACAAGGAAACTCTTGTTGCGGGTGGCAAACTCGTAATGGGCAAAGTAAAGGAAAAGGGTGTAAAACTCCTTCCCGTTGACAGTGAGCATTCAGCAATTTTCCAGTGCTTGCAGGGAAATGACAGAAAGTCCGTCAAGAGAATTATTCTCACAGCGTCGGGCGGACCATTTTTCGGCAAGACTATTGATGAGCTTAAAGATATGACGGTAGAAGATACGCTCAAACATCCTAACTGGAGTATGGGCAGAAAGATTACCGTTGATTCAGCAACGATGATGAACAAGGGGCTTGAATTTATAGAGGCAGTGTGGCTCTTTGATGCAACCCCCGATATGATAGATATTGTTGTCCATAGGGAGAGTATAGTCCATTCTCTTGTTGAATATGAGGATAACAGTGTTATAGCGCAACTCGGTGTACCAAATATGTCCATTCCGATCCAGTATGCTATAACTTATCCTGCAAGAGTGGAGTCTCCTGCGGCAAGGCTTGAACTTGCCGACTATGGCAAACTTACTTTTTATAAACCCGATTATGACACTTTCAGGTGTATGGATATCTGCAAAAAAGCAATCGGTCTCGGTGGTCTTTACCCCGCGTGTGCAAACAGTGCAAATGAGCAGGCGGTAGCGCTCTTCCTTGACCGTAAGATTCGCTTTACAGATATTGCAGAACTTGTAAATTCCGCAATGGAAAACACCCCCAACGTTGACGATTACACTCTTTCTGACGTGTTGGAGGTTGACCGCTGGGCAAGGGATTACGTGTCAGAACTTTGTAAATGATGGTAATTTGAGTTAGGAGATGTTTCGTTGATTACTGCGTCTTTTTCAAGCGTAGCGGCAGGAGTATGGGGCAAAGCGTGGCCGATTCTGGTTGCAATACTCCTCTTTGGTCTGGTAATTTTTGTCCACGAATTCGGACATTTTATCACCGCAAAGAAGTCAGGAGTAAAAGTCAATGAGTTTTCAATCGGTATGGGTCCCGCATTGTTTAAGTTCAAAAGGGGAGAAACTCTTTATGCGCTCCGTCTTTTCCCGATTGGCGGTTACGTCAGTATGGAGGGCGAAGATGAAGAAAGTCCCGATGAGCGTTCATTCGGCAAGGCAAAAGTCTGGAAGCGAATGATAATCGTCGTTGCGGGTGCAATTATGAACCTGCTTCTCGGCCTTGTGCTTATCGGTCTTTATCTTGGCATTTCGGGCGACCTTGCAGAGCCCGTTGTCGCAAAATTTGCCGACAATGCCACAAGTACGCAGTACGGTCTGCAACTCGGTGATGAGATAACTGACATCAACGGAATGCGTGTTTTCACAACGCTTGACTTTTCTCTTGCATTGAGCAGAGAAACGGACGGCTACGTTGACTTTGTCGTAAAGCGTGATGGTGAAAAAATTGAGCTTCAGGGCGTAAAGTTTGATATGGAAGAAAGTGAGAATGGTGAAAAACTCATTCGCCTTGATTTCCGTATCAGAGGCCTTGAAAACAATTTCTGGAATGTGTTTAAGCAGTCGTTTAAATGGACGGCATCAATGGCGCGTCTTGTGTGGATTAGTCTTGCCGATTTAATCAGAGGCAACGTCGCGTTCAGTGAATTGTCAGGCCCGATCGGAATTGTTTCAATTGTTGCCGAATCCGCCCGCACAATGTGGCAGGATATTGCGCCGATACTTTATATTATGGCGTTTATCACAATCAACATCGGCACAATGAATCTTCTTCCTTTCCCCGCACTTGACGGTGCAAGATTTTTGATTTTGCTCGTTGAAGCAGTAAGGAGAAAACCGCTCAAACCGAAATATGAAGCAATAATCCACGGTGTAGGTCTTATTATCCTGCTTGGATTTATGCTGATTATATCGGTCAGTGACGTGACAAAATTTTTCAGAGGGTAGTTAGTTATGATTGAGAGAAAAATCACAAAAGAAGTCAGAATTGGTGACGTAAAAATCGGCGGCTCCAACTCCGTCAAGGTGCAGTCAATGCTCAATGTCCGTTGGGAAGATACTGACGGCAACGTGCGTCAGGCGGCAGAACTTGAAAAAGCGGGCTGCGAAATAATAAGGGTGTCAGTGCCGACCATTGAAGCGGTGAAACTTGTTCCCGCAATTAAATCCCAGGTGAAGATACCCCTTGTTGCTGACATTCATTTTGACTACAAAATCGCCCTTGAATGTATTGAGGCCGGTGTTGATAAGATAAGGATAAATCCCGGCAACATTGGCTCGGATGACCGCGTGCATGCGGTTGCATCCGCTTGTAAATTAAAGGGCGTGCCGATCCGAATCGGTGTAAACAGTGGCTCTCTTGAAAAGGAAATCCTTGCAAAATACGGCAAAGTTACCCCGCAGGCACTTGTTGACAGTGCCCTTTACCACGTTGAACTTTTACATAAGTATGATTTTGATGACATCGTAATTTCAATCAAATCCTCAAACGTTACTGATATGATCCGTGCGTATGAACTGATGAGTGAAAACGCGTCCTACCCCTTGCACCTCGGCGTTACCGAAGCCGGTACGCAGAGAATGGGACTTATCAAATCTTCCGTTGGCATCGGCTCTTTGCTCGCTCACGGAATAGGTGACACAATCCGCGTTTCTCTCACCGCAAATCCCGTTGAGGAGGTTGCGGCAGGGTTTGATATTCTGCGTTCCGTTGGTCTTAAAACGGATTGCCCGATGATTGTCAGTTGCCCCACCTGTGGCAGAACGCAGATTGACCTCATTTCTCTTGCGAATGAAGTTGAAAGCAGGCTCAGGACTTGCAAAAAGCCGATCAAGGTTGCCGTTATGGGTTGTATTGTAAATGGCCCCGGAGAAGCGAAAGAGGCCGATATCGGCATCGCGGGCGGCAATGGTTGCGGCGTAATTATCAAAAAGGGCGAAGTGCTCAGAAAAGTTACCGAAGATAAACTTGTAGATGAGTTAATGCAGGAAATTGAAAAATTATAGTGGTGAAAAATTATGGGAAATACCTTTATAAATACCTTCAACGGCTTCCTTGATCTTTCGGCTATTCCGGAAAAAATAAAAAATTGCGAAGTTGAAGAAGTAACGGTGGACAGCGAAAAAAGAATTGTTGAGGTTGTCTGCCTTTTCAATCAGATAGAATCCTTAAAAAATATCAGGTGTGCTGAATCGGTTATTGCAAAAGCGATGAATTTGTCGGGTGCGTCAATCAGCCCAAAATTCCCTGCTGAGTTGTTTGGTGCGGATTATTACCCCGAACTTGTTGAGTTTATCAAATTCACAAACCCCTCAATGAGCGGCGTGTTCATTGATTCAACCGCAACTTATGAAAACTGCGTGTTGTCAATCAATCTCATCAACGGTGGACTTGATATCATTGTAAACAATGGTATCGTGAACAATATCAAAAGCGTTGTAAAAGCAATCTTTGGTCTTAGTATTGAAGTTGAATTTACCGGCAGAACGGAAATGTTTGCTGACAGTGAAGAGTATGAAAATATGATGGCGCAGTATGAGCGACAGATTGTTGAAGATGAGATTAAGAAGCAGCAGGAAAAGGAGCGGGAGCAAAGAGCGAAAGAGGAGAGTGTTGAGGATTTTGATGAAAAAAACCCTATCATCAGCGGCTCCGAAGTGCATGTTTACGGACGTGACAAACTGCCGGACACTGTCCCGATTTCAACCCTTGCTTATGATACAGGCACTGCTGCTGTCTGGGGTGATGTCTTTGGCACAAATGTGCGCGAAACAAAGGACGGCAGAAGAAATATTATAACCTTTAATATTACCGACTACACATCTTCTTACATTGTCAAGGTCTTTGATACAAAGGAGAATTGCAAACCGATTCTTGACAACATCAAAAACGGTGACACAGTTATCGTCAGAGGTGACGTGCAGGATGATAAATATATCGGTGAAACAGTTCTGAATGCCGATTCAATCTTTAAGGCAAGAAAGTACATCCGCCGTGATAACGCACCGCGAAAGAGAGTTGAACTCCATCTTCACACAACTCTTTCCCAGATGGATGGCGTTTCTTCTCCCGAAAGCCTTGTCAAATGCGCTGCTCACTTTGGTCACAAAGCGGTTGCGGTTACTGACCACGGTGTCCTTCAGGCATATCCCGAGGCTTGTAGTGCCGCTAAAAAAGCGGGTATAAAGTTAATTTACGGTGTTGAGGCGTACTTTATTGATGATATGATACCGATTCTCAAGGGCGAGAGCACAATGCCCCTCAATGGCAGTTACGTTGTCTTTGACCTTGAAACAACTGGTATCGGTGCGCTTAATGAGCGTATAACAGAAATCGGTGCGGTCAAAGTTGTTGACGGCAAAATCGTTGACAAGTTTGAAACCTTTGTAAATCCCCAAAAACCGATTCCTGAAAGAATAACTGAAATCACCGGCATTACTGATGAAATGGTTGCCGATGCACCCGATGAGAGTGTTGCAATCCCGAAATTCATTGAGTTTTGTGCTGACAGTGTCCTTGTTGCACATAACGCAAACTTTGATATGTCATTTATCTCCGCGTCATGTAACAGACTCGGAATTGATTTCAGACCCGCTTTCATTGACACTCTTGTACTTGCACGTTCAATTTATACTTCAATCAAAAATTACAAACTCGGCACAATTGCAAAGCATTTGCAACTGCCCGAATACACAAGTCACAGAGCGTATGACGATGCGCAGACTCTTGGTCTTATTCTCATCGATATGCTCAGGGAGATAGGGGAGCAGTATCCCGAAATCAGAACTCTTGATATGATTAACACGGGTTTTGGTACGGGCGACTACAAAAAACTCCGTCCCTATCATATGGTAATCCTTGTCAAGAATATGGAAGGATTGCGTAATCTTTATATCCTTACTTCAAAAGCGCACGTTGATTATTTCTTCAAAAATCCCCGTATTCCGAGAAGTGAACTTGTCAAAATGCGTGAAGGTCTTATCATCGGCAGTGCCTGTGAGGCGGGCGAACTTTACCGTGCCGTCCTTGAGGGCAGACCGTTTGATGAACTTTGTGAGATTGCGTCTTTCTATGATTACCTTGAAGTTCAGCCGAATGGCAATAATGAATTCCTTATCCGCAATGGTGACGTAAAGGATGAGGAAGCGCTTAATGAGATTAACCGCCAGATTATCAGAATCGCTGATCATCTTGGCAAACCCGTTGTTGCAACCGGTGACGTTCATTTTATGAATCCCAATGATGAAGCATTCCGCCGTATTCTTATGGCGGGTCAGGGCTTCAGTGATGCCGACAATCAGGCTCCCTTGTATTTCAAGACAACAAATGAAATGCTCGCTGATTTTGCATTCCTCGGCAGAGAGAAAGCGGAAGAAATCGTAATTGACAACCCCAATATGATTGCCGATATGATTGCTGATGATATCGAGCCGATTCCGAGCGGCAAATATGCTCCGTCAATTCCCGGTGCGGTAGAAGATTTGCAGCAGATTTGCTGGGATACCGCAAAATCAATCTATGGTGACCCGTTGCCGCAGATTGTATTTGACCGCCTTGACCGAGAGATAAACTCAATCGTAAAGCACGGTTTCTCCGTTCTTTATATGATTGCGCAGAAACTTGTAAAGAACTCCGTTGACCACGGCTACCTTGTCGGCTCAAGAGGCTCTGTCGGTTCGTCATTCGTTGCAACAATGCTTGGCATTTCCGAAGTAAACCCCCTTGCGCCGCACTATGTCTGTCCGAATTGCAAACACAGTGAGTTCTTCACTCACGGTGAAGTTGGCACAGGCGTTGACCTGCCCGATAAAGATTGTCCCGAATGTGGCACAAAGTATCATAAGGACGGCTTTGAAATTCCGTTTGAAACCTTCCTTGGCTTTGACGGAGATAAAGAGCCTGATATTGACCTTAACTTCTCCGGTGAGTATCAGGAGCGTGCTCATAAATATACCGAGGTGCTTTTCGGTGAAGGTCAGGTTTTCAAAGCGGGTACAATTTCCGGTGTCGCTGACAAAACCGCTTTTGGTTACGTTAAGAATTATCTTGCTGAACGTGGCATCACTGCAAACAGAGCGGAGATTGAGCGTCTTTCCCTCGGTTGTACGGGTATCAAGCGTACAACGGGTCAGCACCCCGGTGGAATGCTTATCATTCCCAAGGAGTACGATGTTTACAAATTCACCCCCGTACAGTATCCCGCAGACGATAAGGAAAAGGGCAAGATGACAACCCACTTCCCGTTCAAATATCTGCACGATACAATTCTCAAACTTGACCTTCTCGGCCACGATATTCCGACCATTTACAAGTATCTTGAGGATATGACGGGCATTCCCGTAATGAGTGTTGACATCGGTGACAGAAAGGTTATGAGCCTTTTCACATCACCCGAAGCGCTCGGAGTTACTTGTGAAGATATTGATTGTAATACGGGTACTTTGTCAATTCCTGAAATGGGCACAGAGTTTGTGCGTCAGATGCTTATTGATGCGCAGCCGCAGACGGTTGCCGACCTTTTGCAGATTTCAGGTCTTTCTCACGGCACGGACGTATGGCTCGGCAATGCGCAGGACCTCATCAATGACGGCACCTGCACCATTTCCGAAGTTATCGGTACCCGTGACAGTATTATGACCTATCTTCTCCATAAAGGACTTGAGCCGAAAATGGCGTTCAAGATTATGGAGATTACAAGAAAGGGTAAAGCGCCCAAAGACCTTACCGATGAGCACAAGGAAGCGATGCGTAAGAATGGCGTGCCCGAGTGGTATATCAACTCCTGCCTTAAAATCAAATATATGTTCCCCAAAGCGCACGCATCTGCTTACGTTATTTCTGCTTTGCGTGTTGCCTGGTACAAGGTGTATAAACCGATTGAGTATTATTCGGCTTATTTCACCGTACGCGGCGGTGACCTTGATGCTGAAGCTGCATTGAGGGGTAAGCACGCAGTAAAAGAGCGTATGATGATGATCAAAATGAAGGGCAAGGAAGCAACCGCAAAGGATCATTCCCGTTACACAATTCTGCAGATCGTGCTTGAAATGCTTTCCCGTGGCATTGAGTTTCTGCCCGTTGATATTTATAAGTCCGATGCGCGTATTTATAAGATTGAGGACGGTAAGATAAGACTTCCTTTCTCCGCGCTTGAAGGCCTTGGTGAAAACGCGGCAGCAATGGTCGCAAAAGCAAGGGAGACGGGCGGCGAGTTCATCTCCGTTGAGGATTTCCAGACAAGAGCGGGCGTCGGCAAGAGTGTTGTCGAAACCTTGCAGGATGCAGGTGCACTCGGTGGCCTCCCGCAGTCCAATCAGTTGAGCCTTTTTGATTTTTAATAATAGTTGACCATATCGTAACGCGTCCGTCATCAGCCGATGACGGACGCGTTTGTTTGACTTTTGGTGTATTTTGTTGTATATTGAAGAAAAAGGAAAGGGGAGTCTTTATGAAATATTGCAGAGAATGCGGAATAATGCTCAGCGATGATGCGGCTTTTTGCGATGGTTGTGGTGCGCAGCAAGGCACTGTCAGACAAAGCGAACCCGCTTCCGATTTTGCGGTTGTTGAAACCGTGAAAGATATTGCAAAATCACCTTTTTTCCTTGTGGTGTGTGCGTTGCTTACTGTTGTTACGCTGTTTTCGTTGTTAACGTCTGGCTTGGTTATTACCGGTGCGTTTTTAATCCGTGGATTAGCTGTATTCCTTATCCCTGCTGTGATTGCTGGTTGTCTCTGGTGTGTTTATGTTTCCGCTAAAAAAGACACAATCAATGTTAAACCTATGAAAGTAATCAAGGTCATTCATATTGTGGTGATGATTCTTCTCATCGCTTATATGGTTTTGGCTTTTGTATCAGCCTTGATTGCTGATGCGTTATTTTCAGGCATAGCTGATATTTTTTTTGGTGGTAGCAATGCAACAATCAATGATGCCAATGTTGCTGGGGCTGCGTTGGTAGTGATGTTGATTATGCTACCTTTTGCACTTGTATCTTATATGTCCGAAGCGATTATTATTTTTACTGCTATTGCGATTCCGGTTTTGCTTATTTATTTTATTTCAATGAACAAAACGCTTAAATCGATCTGCTCAACTGCAAGTAAAGGCGTAGTAACAACCAAAATTTCAATTGTTTCAGCGGTTGTGTCGATATTGATGGGTGCCACGATTATTTTCGGTGGAATTTCACTAATTGACTTTATGAAACCAACCTATTTAATATTCAGGCAAATTTTGATGTTCGGTGTGTATGGCTCACTGTTCATTCTTCTTGGTGCGTTTCTCTTTTATTGTAGGCGCAAACTCGCTTTGCTTTCAAAATAGATGAATTGTCAAACTAAGTGCAACACTTTTTGACATTTAATTCAAACAAATCAACTGGTTTTAAATAACCTAAAACTTTCTTGGGCCTGGCGTTAATTAGCGCCAGGTTCTTTTTCAGTGTCAATGGGCTAACTCTTGAA
>JAZQTF010000184.1:0-7133 GCA_045630445.1 Acutalibacteraceae bacterium | reverse complement strand
CATTCTCTCTTCAAGAGAAACATAGCACTCAATGCCTGCTTCGTTAGCAATTGCGGAAACCGCTTTGAGCATCGGTGTCGGGCCACAAGCATAAATAACTTCAACTGCGCCATTCTTTATGTAATCTTTCAAAACATCAGTAACAAAACCATGTCTGCCGTAAGAGCCGTCATCGGTTGTGATTTCAACGTTTACGCCTGCATTTTTGTAATCATTCTCAAGGATTACTGCTGATTTGTTTCTGAAACCGAGAATCGCACAAGTATCAGCGGGGCAATTCTTTGCAACATCAAGCATCGGAATTACACCAATGCCGCCACCGATAACAACTATTTTCTTGTCAGGTGCGATATTGAAGCCTCTCCCAATAGGCGCAAGCATATTGACAACGTCGCCTGCTCGTCTTTCAGAAAGCCACTGTGTACCCTTACCCTTGATTTCAAAAACAATACGGAGCTGACCTTTGTCTTTGAGGATTTCACAAATTGAAATCGGTCTTCTCAAAGTAAGATCACCACACAAGATATGTACAAACTGACCCGAAGTTGCCATTTCAGCAACCTGCGGACAGTCAATATAAAACTCAACGATATTCTCTGTAAGAGTGTTTACCTGAGCAAGCTTAAAATCATCCTGAATATACTTCAATGTAAGTCCCTCACTATCTGTTTTTAATATGAGTGGTGATGTCATCTCTCATTCTGATTGCTTCGTTTCTTGCAGCAACAGCATAATCACGCTCATCCATACCAGCCTTTTTGTAAGCGTACATTACCGCTCTTGAAGAGTTGATGATTGCACCAAGACCATTTTCATCAAATGCACCAACAACATCTGCTGCGCCGCCACCCTGTGCACCGTAACCGGGAACAAGGAAGAATGTCTTTTTCAAAGTCTTGCGAAGTTCATCAAGCTGAGCGGGATATGTTGCACCAACAACCGCACCAACTGCGGAATAGCCATACTCACCAATCGGGAGCATTTCGCCCCACATTTCGCACATTTCACCCATTACGTTGTAAAGTGTTTTGTCACCCATCTGCTGATCCTGAAGTTCACCTGATGAAGGGTTGGATGTCTTTACAAGAACAAAGATGCCGCAGTCTTTCTTATCGCACGCTTTAAGAAGCGGTTTGATACCGTCAGAGCCAAGGTAGCCGTTAACTGTAAGAGCATCGCCACCAAAAGGAGCAACTTCTGTTGAGCCAACCTTGATTGTGCCAAGGTGAGCATTTGAGTAAGCCTCCATTGTGCTGCCGATATCGTTTCTCTTGCCGTCAGTGATAACAAACATACCCTTTGACTTTGCGTAAGCAATAGTATCATAAAGAGCCTTTACACCCTGCCAGCCGTACATTTCATAATAAGCACACTGCGGTTTAACTGCAGGAACGATATCACAAATCGCATCAATAAGACCTTTATTGAATTCAAACAAAGCAGCGCCAGCCGCCTCAAGTGTTTCACCATACTGAGCAATAGCGTTGTCAAGAATATATTTCGGAATATCCTCAATCTTCGGGTCAAGACCAACAACGGTCGGGTTATTTGTTTCAACAATCTTTTTAATCAACCTGTCAAGTGACATTTTTCAACACTCCTAATTATCTTTATATACTATCTTACCTCTGCAGATGGTGTATTTCACCTTGCTGAGAAGTTTAACGTCTTTGAATACGCAGTTTACGGATTTGCCGTGAAGTTTGTTTACGTCAACTGTCCACTCTTCATCCGCATCAAAAATGAACAAGTCGGCATTCTCCCCTTCAGCCAGAACACCCGCAGGGATTCCGAGAATCTGCGACGGGTTAAAGGACATAAGTTCAAGCAATTTTTTAAGACTGATAAGCCCCGTTTTAACAAGTGCGGTATAAGACGCTGAGAATGAAGTTTCCATTCCGACAACACCATTCGGTGCTTTTTCAAAATCAGCCTTATCCTCAACCGTATGCGGCGCGTGGTCAGTTGCAATTGCATCAAGTGTGCCATCAAGTATGCCATCAATGATTGCAAGCCTGTCCTCTTCGCAACGGAGCGGAGGATTCATACGATAATCAGCGTCACGCGAGAGAAGTTTTTCTTCCGTAAACCAGAAGTAATGCGGAGCAGTTTCAGCAGTGACCTTGACTCCACGCTCCTTTGCCCGACGGATAATTTCAACCGAGCCTTTTGTGCTGACGTGGCAGATGTGAATCGGGGCGTCAAGCTTTTCTGCCTCTTCAATTTCACGAAGTGTACCGATATCTTCCGCATCTGGTGAAATACCCTTGACTCCGAGTTTTTCCGAAACTTCGCCAAGATTGATTATGCCATCTTTAACAAGGGACAGTTCCTCACAATGTGCCAGAATTTTCTTGCCGAGCTTGTTGGTCTGAGCAATACCCTCACTGAGAAGTTCACGTGTTGCAACAGGTACACCATCATCAGAAAAAGCAACAGCGCCCGCATCAGTCAACGAAGCAAAATCGCACACGCTCTCCCCTGCCATACCGCAGGTAACGGAAGCGACGGGATAAACCCTTGCACTTGCACCTTCTGATTTTTCAATGATATAACGGATTGTATCAACATTATCGGTAACAGGCTTTGTGTTAGGCATAGCCGCCATTGAAGTCACACCACCTGCCGCCGCAGCGTTACATCCGGTTATAATATCCTCTTTATGAGTAACGCCCGGGTCTCTTAGATGAACGTGCATATCAACAAGTCCTGCACAAGCGATAAGCCCTGTTGCATCAATCACCTCATCCGCACAAGACTCAATCTTCTCTGCGATTTTCTGAATTTTTCCATCCGAAACAAAAATATCGCCGATAAAATCAAAATCGCTTTTCGGATCAACGATTCGGGCATTTTTAATCAAAATACTCATTATTACAACCCTACGGCACAAAGCCGCCTTTCAATAGAATGAACATATAAAACTCAATCCACCAAACTAACGGCATGCCGCTCTTTGATGGATTGGAGATTAACAACAGTTATTTCTTGGTAGTGTTTGACACAATCCCGTCAACTACGTCAGGTTTGAATACGGACACAGCAAATGCTGCTGCGAAAACAAGCGCGAGAATGAGGCAAACTGTAATTCCAACATATTCAGTTGCGATGATGCCGATGAATGTAAGTACCCACTGCAACGCATATACACCGCCAAATGCATAAACGGAATATTTCTTAAAATCAATATCCTGCGGAAGTGCGGGAATAATCTTCTTAACGTCAATAAACTGAAGAACAGCATAGATAACGAAAACGAAGATATTGATGATTGCGAACACTTTTGCAAGGCCGATAAAGAAAGAAAGTTCAAACAGATTTTTGGTGAAAATTGTGAAACTCTCTGACAAGCCCCAGAATGAAAATCTGAACCACGGGCAGAACATAAAGATGAACATCAGAACGGAAACACCGATTTTAATCCAACCTGCAACATCGGGCAGAGTAAGGAAAGAATTGCCTGTGTTTGCAACCGGAGTCTGTGCGACAGGTTCAGCAACCGGAGTCTGAGCAACAGACTCAGTAACCTGCGGTTCAATCGCTCCCACGCGATTGCCGCAAGCACTACAAAAAGCAGCGCTGTCTTCTAACTTTGTACCACACTTACTACAGAACATAGAATTACCTCCTGTTATTAAAAACTATATATAGAATTATACAAAATAGCATATTATCTGTCAAGTATAACGGTCAAAATATAAAATGATATTTATAATAAAAACAAAATAAAGGACGATGTTCAGTCGCCCTTTATTCAGGATAAATATTTTTTCTTTTACAGTGATTTCAACAATCAAAAGCAACAATAATTATCATTTTATTTTATTGCTTCAAATTTGATTTTATTTTCCTTTGCGTATTTTTCAGCATAGCTGCCAGCATGTGCGTGAATTGTAAGGCTGGTGAAACCACTAAACGCACACCATCCAATGTTTTTTACACTATCCGGGATGATGACGCTTGTAAGGCCGGTGCAATCCCAAAACGCACTCCCGCCAATGCTTGTTACACTATCCGGGATTACGACGTTTGTAAGACTGGTGCAATTGCTAAACGCACTCCCGCCAATGCTTGTTACACTGTCCGGGATGATTACGCTTGTAAGGCCGGTGCAATCGCTAAACGCACGCCATCCAATGCTTGTTACACTATCCGGGATGATGACACTTGTAAGGCCAGTGCAATCGCTAAACGCACTCCCGCCAATGCTTGTTACACTATCCGGGATGATGACGCTTGTAAGGCTGATGCAATTGCTAAACGCATGATTGTCAATGCTTGTTACGCTATCCGAGATGATTACGCTTGTAAGGCTGGTACAACCACTAAACGCACTCCCGCCAATGCTTGTTACACCATCCGGGATTACGATATTTTCTTCATTACCAAGATAATCAAAAAGAATATCCTTTATGACAACAAAACCATTTTCATCCTTTAATCCTTTGCAACCTTTGAATGCATTCCAACCAATTTGTTTCACACTATCCGGGATGATGACGCTTGTAAGGCCGGTGCAATTGCTAAACGCATCCCTGCCAATTCTTGTTACACTATCCGGGATGATGACGCTTGTAAGGCTGGTGCAATTGCAAAACGCATAATTGCCAATGCTTATTACACTATCCGGGATGATGACGCTTGTAAAGCTGCTACATCCACTAAAGGCAGATTCACCAATGTTTTTTACACGATCCGGGATGATGACGCTTGTAAGGCTGGTGCAACCACAAAACGCATAATCGTCAATGCTTGTTACACTATCCGGGATGATGACGCTTGTAAGGCTGATGCAATTGCTAAACGCATAACTGTCAATACTTGTTACACCATCAGGGATTACAACATCACCGCCAGGGCCATTATATTTTTTAAGCACTCCGTTTTTAATTACAAAATCATTGATATTACTCATTGTTAGGTCCTCCTGATTTGTTGACGGTTTATTTTATTGCTTCAAATTTGATGTTATTTATCTTTGCATATTCTGCAGCGTAACTGCCTGCAGGTGTGTGGATTGTAAGATTATGGCAGTTAAAGAATGCTTGTTCACCAATTTTTGTTACACTATCGGGGATAGTGATGCTTGTAAGGCTATTGCAGTTTTCGAATGCACAAGCACCAATTTCTGTTACATTATCGGGGATAGTGATACTTGTAAGGCTGGTGCATTTAAAGAATGCATAATCATCAATTTTTGTTACACCATTGGGAATAGTGATGCTTGTAAGGCTGGCGCAGCCTGAGAATGCAAAACGACCAAATTCTGTTACACTATCGGGGATAGTGATGCTTGTAAGGCCGGTGCAGCCTGAGAATGCAAGACGACCAATTTCTGTTATACCATCGGGGATAGTAACGCTTGTAAGACTGGTGCAGTCTAAGAATACATAACCATCAATTTTTGTTACACTATCGGGGATAGTGATGTTTATAAGACTGGTGCATTTTGAGAATGCATAAGCTCTAATTTCAGTTACGGGTTTCTGACTGATTTTTTCGGGAATTACAACATCGGTATCTTTTCCCTTGTAGCCTGTTATACAGACCCCACAATCCGTATAACCAAACTTAAAAATCTTTCTCCAATCAGATACCGTAACTTCTTTTAATCCCAACGCTTTTTCAATCTTATCCGTTTCATGCTCCTCTATTTTTTCTGCAGTATAGTGCTTTGCTTTGTAGTCAAGCAAAAACGCCTTGATTACAAGTGAATTTTCGCTTTCGATGATCAGTTGGTCAAGTTCGTCTATTTTAATATTTTTGTAAAGTGAGAACAATGTGACAAGTGCATTCGCATTGTTTGTACTCATTATTTTTGAGAGAATTTCTTTTTTATGTGATTTTATATATTTCTGAAATGCTGTGTTGGTTTTTGCAATGTTTGGTGAACCAGCCATAATGGCGGATGTGATATGAATTTTTTCTTCTACAGCAGTAAACTGGTCACGAAGCAGAGACCTCCAGAATAAGTTGAAAGCATTATCGGGCATGGTGATGCTGGTAAGGCTTGTGCAGTTTGAGAATGCAGAACCTCCAATTTCTGTTACACCATCGGGGATAGCGATGCTTGTAAGGCTGGTGCAGTCTGAGAATGTATTCAATCCAATTTCTGCTACACTATCGGGAATTATGACGCTTGCAAGGCTGGTGCAGTTACAGAATGCTGCCCATCCAATTTCTGTTACGCTATCGGGGATTGTGATGCTTGTAAGGCTGGTGCAATTATAGAATGCATGACCACCAATTTTTGTTACACTATCTGGAATAGTGATGCTTGTAAGGCTGGTGCAGTTATAGAATGCACGACCACCAATTTTTGTTACACTATTGGGAATGTTGACACTTGCAAGGTTTGCACAACCAGAGAATGCAAAATCGCCAATTTCTGTTACACCATCGGGGATTACCACATCGCCACCAGAACCTATGTATTTTGTAATTATTCCTTTTGTGATTGCAAAATCTTTGATGTTACTCATTACAAATTCCTCCTGATTTTTAAAGAACTATTCTATCAAATAGTTTATGTTTACATTTTACTACGACAGCCATGTATTTTCAACTATTGTTTAGACTAAATTCGATTTATCAGCTACACTATTGCGTATTTTGTATCAGCTTTGTTTTGCCAAAAATTTTCTTAAATATTTTTCGTAACAAAGCGTACAATAACTACTGCAAACGCAAATAAATCAAAAAATCAGGAGTGAAAATATATGTCAAGAAATCAGAGCGCAGTGCCTCAGGCAAGAGAAGCACTTAACCGTTTCAAGATGGAAGCTGCTAACGAGGTTGGAGTAAACCTCAAGCAGGGTTACAACGGTGACCTTACTTCCAGACAGGCTGGTTCTATCGGCGGCCAGATGGTTAAAAAGATGATTGAATCTTACGAAAACAACATGAAGTAAGAAAAAGTGGCGGGGATGTAAAAACCCCTGCCACGATTTTTTGTTATTTCAACAACTTTCCATTACCACATACACTGACGACGTTTAAATTAAGCACTCTGTCAACAAGTCTTAAACTTGAATTATTACAAAGAATGATTATCGCATCTACCATCCAGATAATTGATCCTATGTTGCGGATAACCAATTTCCATACAGGTGCTTTTTCATTTGTTTTAAGGT
>JAZQTF010000183.1:0-2886 GCA_045630445.1 Acutalibacteraceae bacterium | reverse complement strand
CTTGCGAAAAATTCCATACATTTTCAGTATATCACAAATTGAGTATTATTCAATATTTTATATTCTCAAAATTGACAATTTTATTTTTTTATGGTATTTTGTTTTTGATAACAGAAAGAATGGAGACGAATATGAAACGAGTTTTTAAAATATGCATATTCATTATTATACTCAGTGTTGTTGCCAGTGTTTTCTCGGGATGTGAATTCTGGGACAACGTAACAAATCAACTCAAAGGTGGCGACACAGAGGACTACACGCTGACAAAAGGTTTCACCTATGAAAACGACACAAGCGAGCCGACAAAGGTTGTTTACCTGCATCAGGGTACTGAAAACGGTTTTGCCTACAAACTGTACTCCGACCACGCAGAAATCACAGGCTATACAGGCGAGGCAACTGACATTGTAATCCCTGACACTCTTGAGGGCACAGTTGTCACTGTGATTGCCAAAAACGCATTTCATCAATCAGAAATCACAAGCATTCAGCTTTCCGATTACATAACCGAAATTGGCGACGGCGCATTCTATGAAGCAAAAAGATTGATTCAGGTCACATTCGGTCAGAATGTGCAGACAGTTGGCAAATACGCATTCTTTGGTTGTGAAAGCCTTGAAGCAGTTTATCTCAACGATGCACTCCGTACAATCAAGGAATACGCATTCAACTCCTGCATTGCCCTTGAAAGCATTGTAATCACAGACAGTGTTGAATCAATCGGCGACCACGCATTCTACCTTTGCAGCGCTATGTTTAAGGCATTTGTTCCCGGAAGTGTAATGGATATGGGTGACGATGTATTCGGCAGATGCCACCAGAATTTCAAGATTTATGCACCTGCAAGCAGCACCGCTCACAACTACGCTTTGCAGAATTCCACATTGTACATTGAGTGCTACACTCACCTTGAAGAATCATACAACACAGACACAAATGACGTTGACGTTTCCTACGATGACGAGCACGAGCACAACGGAGAAAACGAAGAAGAATCAACGGAGCAGTAATATAAAGGAGACACTATGCTCAATCACAAAGGCTCAACAAGACTTGAAACAGAAAGACTGATTCTGCGAAGTTTCATTGAAAGCGATGATGTCCGGATGTTTGAAAACTGGGCATCAAGAGAAATTGTCACAAAATATTTATCCTGGTTTCCGCACAAGAATATTGAGGAAACGCGAAGCATTATCCGTGAATGGATTGAAGAAGACAAAAATCCTGACCGATACCAATGGGCGATTGTGCTTAAAAGCACAAATGAAGTAATCGGCTCAATAGGAGTTGTCCGTCAGAACGAAAACGTAAAATCAGCAGAAATGGGTTACTGCATCGGTAACGATTTCTGGCATCAGGGTTACACAAGCGAGGCTCTGGCACGCGTTTTAAGGTATCTTTTTGAGGAAATCGGATACAACAGAATTACTGCATTACACGATGTAAACAATCCGAATTCAGGCGCAGTAATGAGAAAATGCGGAATGAAATTTGAGGGCACTTTGCGTGAAAGCGGACTTACAAAAGAAGGACTGCCGATGAGTGTTTCAATTTACTCAATACTTAAATCTGATTGGAAATAAGAAAACTCCCGTTCAAATTGAGCGGGAGTTCTTTTTTATGCAAAAACAAAAACAGTGATGAACACCTGAGCATTCATCACTGTTTATTTTTTAAGTCAGATTAGCCAATCAAGCCACTTGTTCCGATTGTTGTGATAACCGGAGCAACAACGAGAGCAACAACTGTCATAAGTTTGATAAGGATGTTGATTGACGGGCCGGATGTATCCTTGAACGGGTCACCAACTGTGTCACCAACAACTGCAGCCTTATGAGCATCGCTACCCTTACCGCCGTGTTCACCGGACACAATGTACTTCTTAGCGTTATCCCAAGCACCACCAGCGTTTGACATAAAGATAGCCATAAGAACACCGGATACGAGAGCACCAGCGAGAAGACCGCCGAGTGCAGAAGCGCCGAGAAGAATACCTACGAGTACGGGAGCAACGATTGCGATGATGCCGGGGAGGATCATCTGCTTGAGGGATGCCTTTGTAGAAATCTCTACGCATCTCTTGTAGTCAGCTTCTGCCTTGCCTTCGAGAAGACCGGGAATTGTTCTGAACTGACGTCTTACTTCCTCAATCATGCTGTTAGCAGCCTTGGATACGGAAGACATTGTGAGAGCGGAGAAGATGAATGTGAGCATACCACCGATGAGGAGACCACAAACTACTTTGTAATCGAGAAGGTCGATTGCAAAATCTTTGAACTCCTGAGCGTATGTGAAGAACAATGCGAGTGCTGTGAGAGCAGCAGAGCCGATTGCGAAGCCCTTACCCATAGCAGCAGTTGTGTTACCAACAGCGTCGAGTTTGTCTGTAACTTCTCTTACAGAGGGATCAAGGTCAGCCATCTCTGCGATACCACCAGCGTTGTCAGCGATCGGGCCGTAAGCGTCAACAGCAACTGTGATACCAGCTGTGGAGAGCATACCTACTGCTGCAAGAGCAATACCATATACGCCGGAAACTGCGGACTCGTCAACGCCCATCATTACCATGAATGCAACGATGATTGCGATTACGATGAAGATGATTACGAGAACTGTGGATTCCATACCAACGGAAAGACCGCTGATGATTGTTGTTGCAGAACCAGTCTCAGACTGCTTTGCAATGTTCTTTACCCATCTGAAATCACCGGATGTGTAGAACTCTGTGAACTGGCCGATGAGAACGCCTACAACAAGACCTGCGAGAACTGCGAAGAAGTATTCGAGTCTGCCGAAGAGAACCTTGCTGAATACGAAAGCGCCAACCAATACGAGAATGGAAGAAACGTATGTACCAACTTTGAGAGCTGTGCCCGGGTTGGAACC
>JAZQTF010000182.1:0-3561 GCA_045630445.1 Acutalibacteraceae bacterium | reverse complement strand
GGCATCGCAAGCCGTCTTGTTGAGGCTGACTCAAAGTATTCCGATGTGCTTAAATCACTTCTTGGCAGGACCGTTGTCTGTGACAATATGGATAATGCGCTCGCACTTGCTGCAAAATTCAATCACAAGTTGCGAATCGTTACCCTTGATGGTCAGGTTATCAATGCGGGCGGCTCAATGACAGGTGGCTCACGTAATAAAAACAACGTTGGTATTCTTGGCAGAAGCGGTGAAATTGAGCGTCTGCGTGCGGAAGAAACTGAACTTCTCAACAAGGCTCAGGCACTTGAAGCGGACATCAAAGAGATGGCTCAGTCCGTTGCGGCAGTGCGTGCCGAGTTTGAGGGTATGCAGGGCGATATGATAAGAGCGCAGGAGGAGAGCATCCGTCTTGAGTCCGAATTGCGTCTTGTCAATGAAAAGATTGCTGACTGCAACCTTACCGCACAGGCACTCACAGATGAAAAGAACGCTCTTGAAAACAGAGCAAAACAACTTAATGAAAAGAAGGCATCAACCGAGAAGGAAGTGGCCGTGCTTTCTGCACAGATTGCAGATTTTGAAAAAGCGGTTGCTGACGCATCGGGTGAGCAGAGCAGACTTTTTACAGACAGACAGGATATTGAGGCTGCAATTGCGCAGACAAACCTTAAAATCCTTGCTTGCAAGAAGGATATTGAAGCAAATGAGCAGGCAATTGAATCAATCACAAAACAGCAGGAGGGTCACGTTGACCGTTGTGCCGCAATGAAAGCGGAAGCGGAAGAAATCCGCAAAAAGAACGTTGAACTTGCTGACACATCTCTTGCACTCCAGCGTGAAGCGGATGAACTTCGCCAGCGTGCAAAGGACAGCCGTGACGGAATTGATGTTCAGATTGCGCAGAGAACTGAACTTGAACGCAGGGACGCTGAACTTCGCCTTCTTGAAAGGGCAAAGACGGGCGAGCGTGAAAAGATGAGCGGCGAACTTGCAAGGCTTGAAGAGCGTAAAGCGTCAATGCTCAAGGATTACGATGAGATTATTGCTAAACTTTACGATGAGTATGAACTTACACGCCGTGAAGCAGAGCAGTGCGCAATCAAACTGGACAATCCGGGTGAAGCAAAGAAACGACTCAATGAAATCAAAATGAAAATCAAAGCGCTCGGCAGTGTAAACGTTGGCGCTGTTGAGGAGTACCGTGAGGTTTCGGAGAGATATAACTTTATGAATGAGCAGGTAAGTGACGTTGAACGTTCAAGAGCGGAACTTATCAAAATCGTCAATGAACTCACAGAGAATATGAAAGTTCGTTTTGTTGAGCAGTTCAACAAAATCAACGAAAACTTCAAAGTCTGCTTTACCGAACTTTTCGGTGGCGGTAGCGCTCAGCTCATTCTCTGCGATGAGAGCGACGTTCTCTCCTGTGACATTGACATCAAGGTTCAGCCCCCCGGAAAGAACGTTCAGAACATTGACCTGTTCTCGGGCGGTGAAAAAGTTATGGCGGCAATTTCGCTTCTCTTTGCAATTCTCAAAGTTACACCCACTCCGTTCTGTATCTTTGACGAGGTTGAGGCGGCACTTGACGACGTAAATGTTGTAAAATATGCCGCTTATATGAGAAAGATGACAAAGAACATTCAGTTCATCGCAATCACACACCGCCGCGGTACAATGGAAGAGGCGGATGTTCTTTACGGTGTAACAATGCAGGAAAAGGGAATTTCCAAACTGCTCAGACTCAACACGGGTGAAGTTGCAGGTAAATTGGGCATTGATGTTTAATTACCTACTTGCTAAATCCGTACGAAAAGGTTACAATTAAAGTTAACCTATTTTAACTGAAAGCGAGTGAGTTCAATGGGACTTTTTTCAAAGATTAAAGACGGACTTAAAAAAACACGTGACAGTCTTTCAAACGCGGTCACAAGTGTTATCAGGTCTTTCACAAAAATTGACGAGGATTTGTTTGAAGAACTTGAAGAAATCCTTGTTATGAGTGACGTAGGAATGGTCACAGCGCAGAAGATTACTTCTCTTTTGCGTCAGAAAGTCAAGGAGACAGGCACAACTGATCCGGAGCAGGTAAAGTCAATGCTCAGGGATATTGTTGCTGATATGCTCCGAGGCGGCAATGAAATTAAACTCAACACAAAACCCTCCGTAATTCTTGTTATCGGAGTCAATGGTGCGGGCAAAACAACTTCAATCGGCAAGATGGCTTCCGCATTCAAAGCGCAGGGCAAGAGTGTTATTCTCGGCGCGGCTGACACTTTCAGAGCCGCTGCAATTGAGCAACTTGAAGTGTGGGCACAGCGTAGCGGTGTGCCGATGGTAAAGCACAATGAGGGCGCAGACCCTGCGGCAGTTGTGTTTGACACAATCTCCTCCGCAAAGGCAAAGGGCGCAGACATCATCATCTGTGACACTGCGGGCAGACTCCACAACAAGAAAAATCTTATGGATGAACTTAACAAGATTTCAAGAATTATTGCCCGTGAATTGCCCGATGCTGACAAGGAAGTGCTCCTGGTGCTTGATGCAACAACCGGTCAGAATGCGGTAAATCAGGCTCGTGAGTTTGACGCAACATCAGGCGTTACAGGCATCATTCTCACAAAACTTGACGGCACTGCAAAGGGCGGCATCGTTCTTGCAATCAAGGATGAACTCGGCATCCCCGTAAAATACATCGGCGTTGGCGAAAAGATTGATGACTTGCAGCCGTTTGATTCCGAAGATTTTGCAAATGCACTTTTTGAATAGGTGATATTTATGAAGTTTATAATCGCAACTCATAATCAGAAGAAACTTGCTGAACTTCGCAGGATTCTGTCCCCTTTGGGAATTGATGCGCTTACTGCGGACGAAGCGGGAATCAGTTTTGAGGACGTTGAAGAAACAGGCACAACTTTTGAAGAGAATGCACAACTCAAAGCGCTTGCACTTTTTGACGGCAGTGGCTACGGCACAATTGCCGATGACTCAGGTCTTTGCGTTGATGCGCTTGATGGTGCGCCCGGCATCTATTCCGCAAGGTATTCAGGTGAGCATGGCAACGACGCTGACAATATTGTGTTGCTTCTTAAAAATATGGAAAACGTTCCCGATGAAAAGCGTACCGCGCGTTTCGTCTGCGCAATCTGTTGCGTAATGCCCGATGGCACACAGTTCACTGTGCGTGGTGAGTGTGAGGGTAAAATCGGCTATGAATGTGCCGGTGATGGCGGTTTCGGTTATGACCCGATCTTTATGCTCCCCGAGGGCAGAAGTATGGCACAACTCAGTAAGGAAGAAAAAGACGCTATAAGCCATCGTGGAAACGCGCTTAAAAAATTAGTTGAAAGATTATCCTGAAAGGAGAAAATATATTATGATGACAAGTAAGGAAAGAGCGGCATTAAGGTCACAGGCAAACGGCCTTGAATGTGTGTTCTGGCTTGGTAAAGATGGCATTACAGAGAATTTCATAAACCAGATTACCGACATTTTCAGAACACGTGAACTTATAAAAATTTCCGTTCAGGAAACAGCACCCGAGAGTGCAAAGATTCTTGCGGCAAAAATCGGTGAACT
>JAZQTF010000181.1:0-6248 GCA_045630445.1 Acutalibacteraceae bacterium | reverse complement strand
TTTCCACGTCTAAAGACGCCAATAAAAAACGCCCCGGTTTTCCGAAGCGTTTTGAAAAAATTATCCGTTATTTGTTGATTCATCAAAGTTTACGTTGATTGCATTTGTACGTTTGAGAATCTTTCCCGCATCTTTCATTCTGATTGAGAATGTCACGCGGTAAGTGCCCGATTGAGTCAGGTCAAAAGTATGCTCGTTACTGTCGGAAGCAAAACTCGGCACAATTTTCTCTTTATTAAGGCTGAGATTGTACGCGTAGCGCACCTTGTCATGCACCCCATCAACGTTGATTCTGACGCGGAGAGTTTTCTGCTCCTGATTTACCTCAACGTCATAACCGTTATATTTGAAATATCCCTGGTCAAAAATCACATCGCCCGCGCGGTAGTTTATCCATTCCTCGCCGTCAACGGACAAATCAAGATAAACAAGACCCGACATCAATTCACGCGTGATGTATTCATAATAATCGTCCTCAACGTCCTCTGTGTAAAGGAGATTGACTTCATTGTCATCAACAATTCTGACTGTGAATTTCACTCCGTTACGCGCGCCCGCACCCTCAAGTGTAAGGCCGTTGCGGTCAAAGTTAAGGGCAGGCTTCTCACGGCCAAGGTCCTTTACAACAATGTCAAAAATGTTGTTAATCATATACGCCTGGAAATACTGCGCAATATCGTGATGGCACTTTACACGCTCATCAAGCGTGATGTCAAGCGGCACGTTGCACTCCCTTGCCCTTGCGATAAGGGGCATCATATGCCTGTTATACTGCTTATCATAAACGGATGAGAGAATTCTTATATCGCTCTTGCAATCCTTGTTAATGTGCCTTAAAACGATTCTGTTAAGGTATTCAATATTCTCCTCGGGGAGAGTGTCACCCATCATAAATCTTGCGGTTTCATCGTTTACACTGCAGATAAATGAGCCGACCCTTGTCTGCGGTGCGCCACAGATTGCGTGACCGAGCCCGTACTTTGCAGCGTAATAGAGCGCACCTGTGCCGCCCTTTGACGAGCCGCAGGTGATTACGTTTCTGCGCTGAATTCCGTACTGTTTCATCACGTCATCAATCAACATTGCGGTTGACTCCTCAATGCTGAAATCCATATTCTCACACATATAGTAACTGCCGAGAAGCCCATAAGTGTCCTGAATATAGAGTCTGTGGAAATTTATTTTATTAAGTGTTTTCTTGTAACCGTAAACTTTCTCGTAATTATTTTTTGCAGGCGGAATTGCCTGGAAAATTACGATAAGGTAGGGCGAATTCTTTGCACCCTCGAGAAACAAGTAATTTATATCACGTTTACCGTGGTAGGTTTTTTCATTCTCTGTCATCGTTTCATTCTACCCACTCTCTGATTAAATGTTAACTTTTATTTTAACATAGATATATAAGGGGTGTCAATATAAAGACAACAGATTAAGCCATGATGACGGCAATAATGTTTCAAGGTTCTCCCAGCCAAACTCATCAATAGTCAAGCCAATGGGACTTGACGCAAATTGCTAGGCAATTTGCACTGCTCTGCGACCGAATGCTATCGCATTCAGTACCCGCATCACTTTAATAAAACGAACAATACCAAGCCTTCCCCTTGAGGGGAAGGTGGCAACCGCAGGTTGACGGATGAGGTGTAAAACGCTCACACCCTCTCGGGTTCAAGGTGCTCCCAACCAATTTCATCGGCAATCTGACAAATGGGACTTGACGCAAATTGCAGGCAATTTGCACTGCTCTGCGACCGAATGCTATCGCATTCAGTACCCGCATCACACCTGCTCGCTGAAAAACAGTTCCCCGAACTGTTTTTCTTCACGCTCGCACCCTCACGGGTTCAAGTCCCATTCAATCAAACATATAAAAACAACGGGCAATCCCATAGGATTGCCCGTTGTTTTTATGGAGCTGGAGATGGGACTTGAACCCACGACCTGCTGATTACGAATCAGCTGCGCTACCGACTGTGCCACTCCAGCCCAACACGACAAATTATATCAACAAGCGGATGAAAATGCAATAAAAAATTTGCTTCTCGACCGACAAATTTATCGCGGTTTTCTGACATTGAAATTAGTGAGCGTGTGCGTGCTCCTCAACCATAATTGACTCCTCTGCGCCCTTCATTGCGTCCTTCTGAGCCTCGGGATAGCTGAGTTCACAACGAACCAATTCCTTGCCGTGATAGTAGTAAGTGTAATTGATTCTGCCACCTTCTGCAAGATAAGTAAGAGCGTAGTTTGCGCCCTGCTTTACAATCTGCTCATTCTCTTCAAGTTCACCATTGAGCAACTTTGTAAGGCTGTCATAATTGTTTTCAAGAACAAGGATTGTGTAATCAACGCCTGTGTCATTCATAAACTCAATCATATTGCCCTCATTGTTGATAATCTCAAATCCCTGCGGATAGTAGATATGATAGCCATATTTTGAGAATTCAAAAACGCCTGCGGTTGAAGGCACTTCCTGCTTTACGGGCTGTGTTGTTGTGCCGATGTCAACAGTTCCGCCCTGAACAGTTGTTGTTGCGCTTGCACCGGGTTTTGTTGTAAGCGCAGGTGCAGTTGTTTTGTCAGTATCAGTGTTGTTACAACCTGCAAATGACATTACGCCAACAAGTGCAACAACAGCAAGAATAAATGCAATAATCTTTTTCATAAAATTTTCCTCCGTAACGAAAGTTTAATATACTGTATGACAGATTTTTTTATTATACACTATTCAATCGAAAAAATCTACCGATTCAGCACATTTATTTTCCCAATCCCATTTTGTTGAGTTCTTCCTCCTCAAGCATCTTGAAGTTAACCTTGCCGACAAGTGTTTTCGGCAACTCTGCTCTGAACTCAATATCATAGGGCATTGCATATTTTGCAATCTTTTTCTTACAATGTTCAATCAATTCAAGGCGGATTTTTTCGCTCGGCTCAACTCCGTCACGAAGCACCACAAAAGCCTTGACTTTCTGACCCTTGTAAGAATCGGGCACACCGATAACACAACTGAGAAGCACTTTATCATGCTCATCAATCGCATTTTCAAGTTGTCCGGGATAAATATTATAACCCGATGAAATAATCATTCTCTTGATACGCTGACGGTAATAAACGAATCCGTCCTCGTCCATTCTGCCAAGGTCACCTGTGTGAAGCCACACTCTGCCGTCATCGTGCTGTCTGAGTGTCTGCGCGGTTTCTTCGGGATGATTTACATAACCGAGCATTACGGTCGGGCCGCTCAGGCAAATCTCACCCTCCTCACCGTAGGGCAGAGTTTTCTGCGTCTGCGGTTTTACTATCTTATAGAAAGTGTCGGGGAATGGCAGGCCTATGCTACCCTCACGCTCATAATCCCTCGGTGTGAGACAACTTGCGGTTACACATTCGGTAAGGCCGAAGCCCTCACGCACGCGCACCTTTGCATTATGGTTTTTAAGAAACGCATCAAACTTCTTTTTAAGTTCAACGGAAAGACTGTCACCGCCTGAGAATACGCCCTCAAGGCAGGAAAGGTCAACTCCGTTCATATCGGGATTTCTGATGATTGCTTCATAAAGTGTTGGCACGCCTGCGATGTAATTCGGCCTTTTCTTTTTAAGAAGCATTGCATAACTTGCCGCATTGAAACGCGGAATAAGAATGCATTTACAGCCCTTTACAAGCACCATGTGAATACAGATGCCAAGACCGAAGCCATGGAAAATCGGCATTACAGCAAGCATTGAATGGCCCGCAACACAACACTGTGCCATCTCCGCAGTCTGCAAAGCAAGGGCGTTGAAATTAAGGTTTGAAAGCAAGATGCCCTTTGAGATACCTGTTGTGCCACCACTGTAAAGCACAACGGCAGGACTTTTTGCAGTTCTTTTTGCTCTGTATTTTCCGTGATAGTTTGAGCCGATGTTGAGAAAATTCTTCCACATAATAACGTCGGCATTCTCCGGAATTTTCGGAATCTTTCTGCCCTCACGCAGTTGATAGCCAAGTTTTAACACACTGCCAAGCGCATCCTTTACGCTTGAAATAATAAGATGGTTGAGTCTGACTCTTTTTCTGATTGAGGCAAACTTGCCATAAAACTGGTCGAGCGTGATTGCCGCAACACTGTTTGAATCCTTTAAGAAAAACTCAATCTCACCCTCACTTGAAAGCGGATGAATCATATTTGCAATTGCGCCAATCATATTAAGCGCGTAAAAACAAATCACCGCCTGCGGCACGTTTGGCAGGCAGATTGTAACGCGGTCATCCGCCTTGATACCGATTGCACGGAAAGCGCGGGCGCAAAGATGAATCTGCTCCACCATATCCTTATATTTTGTTCTGTTGCCCATAAAATCAAAGGCGATATAATCAGGGTATTTCTTTGCCGCTTTTTCAACAAGTTCAACCATTGTTGCCTCAGGGTATGCGATTGTGTGCGGCACGTCACCATAATATTTAAGCCATGGCGCTTCTACTTTTTTGACCATAGTCAACCTCCTGACCTGCCGGCTCATCAAGAAGATGAGGATTCTCAAGCAGGTGTTTGAAAAGTTTTATTGTCTTTGAATAGTAATAACCATCAGCAATACGCTCGTCAAGAGTAAAGCCGATATTCATAGTTTCCCTCATATCGACGTTTCCATACTCATCATAATACGGTGACAGATGTTTTTCACCAAGGACGATGAAAATTGAGTTTGTGCCCCAGTTTGCAAGGTGGTGATAGCCTGCGTTGAGTTTGATACTGCCAAGGTTTGTCATAAACACGGAAGCAAATTCCGGGTCCTCTTTGCAAAGCACATCGGGAAGTTTGCCGTAATAGTCAAGCAGATGCAGAATCCTGAAAGCAAATCTCATAAGAAAACGCGGCACCTTTGTCAGTTTATTCATCATTCCCGTTGTGTGGTCAACTTCGTCCGATTTACGCACCTTTGTCACCTTTTCCCTGATTGCTCCGTGAATTGAGTCAAGGGTGCTGTTTTCATCACAGGTAATAAACATCAACGCTTCTTCGCCATCATCGGAAAACACCTTTTTTGCAACGAATGAAAACGTGAGTTTATCCCTCTGATACAGTCTGTGGCCCTTGATAAACCTGTTCATCTTCGGGCGTTGCACAATAGTCTTTGCAAGCGCAGCGGTGATGACGTGGAAAATAGTATATTTGAAATCTATGCCATCATAATTCTTTTCTTTAAGGTATTCGTTAATATTTGTAAGGTCAATTTTTTCACTTATGAATGCTTCATTATCCGCTCTGTTGGGCATAATGTACGGCATTATAACGTGCAGAGCGTCTGCGTCACGGACAAGACGAGCATCCTTCCTGTCGCCAAAACGTTTCTTTTGTTTCTCCATAACAACTAACCCCCATAACAAAAACATCGTCACTGAAATAAGTCACCAAACGAAATATATGATATTACAAATTGCCCTTTTTGTCAACAAAAACCCCCGACAACCTGGCTTTGCAGGTCATCGGGGGTGTGCGATTGAATTATGGAATTAAGCGAGAGCCTTTGTGTCTCTTGCGATCATAAGTTCCTCGTTTGTCGGGATTACGAATACGTCAACTTTGGAAGCATCTGTGGAGAATTTAGCCTCTTTGCCGAGGATTGCAGCGCTGTTTACAGCCTCATCAATCTCTACGCCGAGGTAGGAAAGGTTCTTACAGATGTCAGCACGCATTTCAGCAACGTTCTCACCGATACCGCCTGTGAATACGATAGCGTCAACGCCGTTCATAGCAGCAGCATATGAACCAACGAACTTACGGATCTGGTACCACTGCATCTTTCTGCCGAGAGCAGCACGCTCGTTGCCAGCAGCGATAGCAGCCTGGATGTCTCTGTCGTCACTGGATACGCCGGAAATACCGAGCATACCGGACTTCTTGTTGAGGAGTGTGTCAACCTCAGCAGCGGAGAGACCTTCCTTCTCCTGAATGAATGTTACAACGGACGGATCAAGACAACCGGAACGTGTGCCCATCATAAAGCCATCAAGGGGAGTAAAGCCCATGCTTGTGTCAACAACTTTGCCGTTCTTGACAGCAGTAATGGAAGAACCGTTACCGATGTGGCAAGTGATGATTTTGAGATCTTCAATGTTCTTGCCGAGTCTGTCAGCAACAGCAGCACTTACGAAACGGTGTGATGTGCCGTGGAAGCCGTAACGACGAACCTGATACTTCTCATAGTACTCATAGGGTACTGCGTACATATAAGCCTCAGCAGGCATTGTGCTGTGGAATGCGT
>JAZQTF010000180.1:0-3680 GCA_045630445.1 Acutalibacteraceae bacterium | reverse complement strand
TGCTTCAAAAGGTGAAGGTCTTGGTAACAAATTCCTTTCACACATCAGAGAAGTAGATGCAATCATTCACGTTGTACGTTGCTTTGAAAATGACAACATCATTCACGTTGATGCAAACGTTGACCCCGCAAGAGACATTGAAACAATCAACCTTGAACTTATTCTTTCCGATATTGAAATGATTGAAAAAAGAATTGATAAAACTCAGAAGTTAGCAAGAACTGATAAGAAATATGTTGCTGAACTTGAGTTTTTGCAGAGAGTTCTTAAAACACTTGAAGATAACAAACTTGCAATCTCTGTTGAACGCAACGCAGAAGAAGATGAGATTCTCAAATCAGTTGCTTTGCTGACAAGTAAGCCTGTAATTTACGCTTGTAATATGAGCGAAGAAGATTTTGTAAACGGAATTGAAGATAATGCAAGATTCAAGATGGTTCAGGAGATTGCAAAATCACAGAATTTTGAAACTCTGCCCATCTGCGCTGAACTTGAATCAGAAATCGCAAGCCTTGAATATGATGAAAAGGCTCTTTTCCTCAGTGAACTCGGACTTGAAAGTTCAGGACTTGACAGACTTATAAAGAGCAGTTACTCCTTGCTTGGTCTTATTTCCTATTTCACTGCCGGTCAGCCTGAAGTTCGTGCATGGACAATTAAAAACGGTACAAAGGCACCGCAGGCAGCAGGTAAAATTCACTCCGATTTTGAAAGAGGATTTATTCGCGCTGAGGTTGTCGCTTTCAATGATCTTATGGAACAGGGTAGCCTTGCAAATGCAAAGGAAAAAGGCCTTGTAAGAAGTGAAGGCAAAGAGTACGTGATGAACGACGGTGACGTTGTATTGTTTAGATTCAACGTTTAATATGAGCAAAAAAACTCGAAGAGAAATCTTCGAGTTTTTTTTATTTTATTCTGTTATTGTTGTTGAAGCTGAAGTTGTAGTTGTGCTGGTTGTTGTCTCAGATTTATCAGTGCTGTAAATCCAGTCCTCAATTGCTGCAATGTTTTTATTAAAGTCAATTGAAATTACTTCCATTCCATTAATCGTAACAAATTTCCAGGAGCCTGAAACGGGAACTGTCATACACTTAATCTGATATGACATATATTCAGATGACTTTAATATCATTGCTTTGAACTCATCTTCCGTAAGATCGGTTACAACGTTTGGCAAAGCATCCTGCAAAACCTGCAACTGTTCTCCTCTGGACATCTTTTTGAGTTTTTTTGCAACCTGCATCAACACTTTTCTTTGTCTGTCAGTTCTTGTAAAATCGCTTCCTACTTTTCGCAATCTTGCGTATGCAAGAGCTTGTTTACCATTCATATAAAGCAATCCTGCATCCGCTTCATCAATTTGTCCGTCCTGTTTATCAATTCCTGAAAGCTGATTTACTTCACGGATATATCTGTTCATATACGAAATTTCTTCAGCGGTTACTTCAAGGTCAACTGTACCGATTGAGTCAATGATTTCTATAAAAGAGAAGAAATCGGTTTTCATATAATTGTCAATTTTAATTCCGAAGTTTTGTTCAATCGTTTTGATAAGAAGGGATGCGCCGCCGTAAACGTATGCGGCATTGAGTCTGTTGTTGCCAACACCGGGAATTGAAACATAAATGTCTCTTAAAAATGATGTGAGAAAAATCTTTTCTTCCTGAGTATTAATTGAAGCAAGGACGATTGTGTCTGCACGTCCCCTGTCCTCTTTGTTTCTTGCGTCTGTACCAATAAGAAGAATATTGTAAACTTCGTCAGAACTGATTGGATTAAGCGCTTCCAGTTTAAGCGCGTTATTAAGCAAATCCTGCTCAAGTTTTTCTATTTCCGACAACGGAGAATCAACACCCGTTGTTTCATCAAACTCTGTGAGCAATCCGCTTGCCTGTTCATCGCCCCACATTTCATTGTCAGGGTCATAAGTAAGTTTGTCATAATAATGATTACGCAATATTGTAAAAGCAGAAATAACGATTGCGCAAACAGCAACAATTGCAACAATGCTTATTATTATTTTTTTGATTTTTTGTTTATTTATTGCACCAACAGCAATAATTGCAAAAATGCTTATTATTATTTTTTTGAATTTCGGTTTCTTCTCGGCCATTTATTTCACCTTTTTATTGAATAAATTCTTTCTTTTCTGATTGATTTTTTTGAGCAGTCTTATAACTCCGGAATATGTTTTATTGAAAATACGTATGAACGGCAGAAACGTGCAATAAGTTTTATATCTTAAATCAGAACAATTTACAAGTTTTCCTTTACGTTCAAACGAAATTGCAACCGCTATTATATTTTTATCTGTGATACCATATTCAAGTTCGTTTTGGTTATCGCCGCGCAGGATATACTGATTATCTTTAATTTTAATAATCCTGTGCAAAACGTATTGTCCATCATCTCTTTGATAGAATATGACATCTTTTTTCTTTAACGGGAATTCAGGTTTAACCAAAACCACTTTATCCTTACCGTCATCCAGCAGCGGCATCATACTGCGTCCTTTTGTTGTGAATGTAACTTTACCACCATTTTCAAGTATTTCCGTCATCAGATCAGAAACTTGCGAAAGTTTGATTGTTTTATTCAACGATTCCTGCTCCTTTGAGTTTTGTTACGAAATCGGATATATCATTTTTGGCAGTTTCAATATCAATGTCATATATGCTGCACATTTTAGCCGCCATTGTGTCAATGTCTGTTTCTTCCTGCATCAAAGACCACAGATATGCACCGGAAGTGTTGAGCGTAATAAGCCCGCTGGAATCAAGTGTTGCTTTTCCAACAGCAACAACAACGTTGTTATCCGCAATTTTTCTGAGCATAAATCCTTCTTTTACTTTCATGATACATTCTCCTCTTTGTTGCGGTTATTTGCTCATTGCATTGAATGATGTATCAACTGCATCAAGCGATATTGTGCATCCAAGTTTGTAAACGGGAATGTGTTTAAGTAGTTTGTCAACTATAGCAATGAGTTGTTCCATCTTTTTGGGGTCTACCGGACGAAGTGTCTGGTTAAAAATCTGCATAAGTGCTTCAACTGCTGACATTTTACGGATTGAGTTTGTTGGAGCATGTTCAATAAAACAGATTGCTTTAAGTGGAACTTTGATATTTGTGCTCAAATCGTATTTACCGCTGAAAGGTGTTCCGTAAACGTAAAATTTATCGTCAATAACTCTCAATGCGGGTTTGTCATCATTGATGATAATTGCTCTGTCTTTACCAAAACGTCTTTGCCAGAGAGATGTGTGGGTAGATTTGCCGCCGCCACAGGGCGCAGAGAAAAGGTAGGCATTGCCGTCCAATGCAACTGCTGATGCGTGAAGCACCATCCCCTGAAAATCAAGTAGTTGCTCATAAAAAGACGCACCGGTCCAGATGTATTCACATTCTTCAAGCGTAAGATTGAGCCATTTATCATTCTTGTCATTCAATTCCTGCTCTGATACTGTTGCAACAATATCCTCTTTGCAATCAAAATCACAGAGATAAGCCTGACCGCGCTTTTGTAATGTATCATATTTTGGATTCATAAGAACGTTGAGTTCAGCAATCCTGTATTTTTTCATACCTACACCCCCGAATTTTAGTCTTTATTTTTTTCTGTATGAAATTGTATTTCTTTTCTTTTTGCTCGGAATACGGTAAAAAGTTTCAGATTTATA
>JAZQTF010000179.1:0-7297 GCA_045630445.1 Acutalibacteraceae bacterium | reverse complement strand
AGCACCTACACAGTAAATTCTGACGGTGACTACGTATGGACAGTCAAGGCAGACGCTCCCTCCGTTGTAACGGACTATGCATTTGACCTTCGCAACGCTGAAACAAGCAAATATATGAAGGAATATTACAACTATTCCGTTGACTACATCCCCGTTGTAAAATCCATTACTCACGAATTCTCAAGTGGTAAGATAATTTTCACTCTTATCACAACCCCCGGCAATTACAGCAGAATCAAGGCTACAACCGCAGACAATCTCGGCGGCAGCCTTGGTGTAAGCGTAACTTACGTTGTAAACGAAAACGGTGACTATGTATGGACTCTCAAGATTGCCGAGCCCACCGTTACAACAAACTACGCTTTTGACCTTCGCAGTGCTGACACCAACAAGTACCTCAAGGATTATTATTACTATGAGGTAGAGCCGAAGGAGCCGACAATCATCAGTGCAACTCACGAAATTGTTGGCGATAAGGTATATTTTGAGGTCGTTACTGCCCCCGGCGCTTACAACAGAGTAAAGGTTGCTTACGCTGACAACAAGACGGGCTATATTGCATACAGCAATAATTATACAGTAAATTCCGACGGCAACTACGTGTGGACGGTTAAGGTTGCTGCACCCACAGTGGAAACGGAATACGTATTTGATGCCCGTGCAACCGCAACAAGCAAGTACATCAGGGATTACTTCTATTACACCGTATAATATCCCTGTGTAAATCTTTTTCCCAATAATTAACCCAACTCCCGTACTCCTTGGAGTGCGGGAGTTGGGTTTTTAATAAAACCGTAGAAATTTGTTTTATCTTGTGATATAATAAAATTCATATAGAGCAATAGAAAAGGAGGTGCCGCAAATGTCAATAGCGTACGGAATTATTGCTTTTATATCCTTGTGTATGGTCGGCGCTTGTGTGCTCACTGACAAAAAGCGTGATGTATGGCTTCTTTTGGTGTTTGTGTCGGTATCACTTTGTAACCTCGGCTATTTTATGACCGCCATTTCAAAGGACCTTTCAGACGCTTTGAATTCCAATCGTATTGCCTATCTTGGCAGTGTGTTTCTGCCGTTTTTTCTTTTGATGATGGTTCTTCGTTTTTGTGAAGTCAAACGTAGGAAAGGTGTCACAATTGCGTTGGCGGTGCTTGGATTTGTGATGTTGGCAATTACTACAAGCCCCGGAATTCTGCCGATATATTACAGCTGGGTTGATATAGAGATTGTAAACGGTGCAACCAAATTGGTGCGTGAATACGGCCCTCTCCACCTTCTGTACTACGTATATCTTATCGGCTATATGCTGTCAATGATAGGTGTTGCTTTGTATTCGATTGCAAAGCGAAAAATCAAATCCCGTACTCATACAATTATGCTCCTGTGCGCCGTGTTCTGTAATATAATCATCTGGCTTGTTGAACAGTTTTTGCCCCGTGGATTTGAGTGGCTTTCTGTGTCATACATAATTACGGAGTGCCTGATGCTTGCAATCTATCGCTCTATGCAAAGGCAGGGATTGATGGATAGCAAGGAAAGAACACAGACCTATACTATCAACGTTCTTTTGGCCGTGTTCCTTTTGCTTTTTGCAAACTTTGTGCGTGTTGCTACCAAGGACACGACGGAGGCAATGTACGTTGTTTCTCAGGTGGCGGTGCTTGCGATTTATATCGGTATTCTTGTGTCATGGGCAGCGTCTGTATATGACCGTATCGTAAACAAGAATATCCGCCGATATCTTATCGCAATCGTTGGCTTGATTATGGTGTGGATGCTTATGCGCACCCTCCGATTTACCGTTTTTTATCACGTTTATCCAATTGGTCAGTGGTGTTGGTACGCTTACTATATCGGAATGATATTCATTCCGCAGGTTTGTCTTATGGCGGCTAAATATATCGGCAAGCCCGAGGAATATCGTCTGCCGAAGAAATGGTATTTTATGTATATTCCGTCACTTGCTTTGCTTGTCGGAATTTTGACAAACGACCTGCATCAGTGGGCGTTCCGTTTTCATAAGGGCTATGAAGTGGGATGGGATATTTATCAGCACGGTATTCTTTATTACGTAGCGGTGCTCTGGATTTTTGCTTGTATCGCACTGATGCTTGTGCAGATTATGAAAACCTGCCGCATCCCAGGCACGAAAAAAATGATATGGCTTCCCGTTGCCATGCTCAGTATTGGTATTTTGTACTCTGTGCTTTATGCCGTTGACAGTGACTTGTTCGGTTTTATTGAAATGACAGCCGCACTCTGCTTTACAGTAGTCGCTATCTGGGAGAGCTGTATCAAGACGGGACTTATTCAGTCGAACAATAATTATGATGAATTGCTCAAACAATCGGGACTTGGCGTTGCGATTGTTGATAACGATTCCGTCACTCATTATCGTTCCGATGATGCTGTAACCTTGCCAAGAGAGCAGATGCAGATTGCCTTGGAACGCCCCTTGATGCTTGCGGGTGGTGTGCGTGTGTCAAGCTTTGAAATCCGTGGAGGATATACAATTTATCAGGAGGATATTTCAGAGTTAATTGATATTATTGATGAGCTTAAAGAAATCCGTGAGGAGTTAAAGGATTCCAACGCAGTGTCGATGCAGAATTATCAGATGGACAAGCAGGTTCGTATCCTTGCGGAAAAGAACCGTCTGCACGATGAACTCCACAGGCAGACAACCCGACAAATTGATATGCTTAATGATTGGCTTACTAAACTTAATGAAACGGATAATTCCGACGAAAAAAGAGAATTGCTCCGCCGTATTGTTGTTGTGGGTGCTTATCTCAAGCGTCGCAATAATCTCATACTTGTCAGCGAACAGGACGGCACGTTGAGCCGCGAGGAATTAAACCTCAGTGTTAACGAAATGATGAAAAATCTTAAACTTGCGGGTGTGAGGTGTGCCGCTTCCGTAGAGTTTGAGTGCAGTGTTTCGTCCGATGTTATAATGCAACTGTTTGATTTCTATGAGCACGTGGTAGAAACAGCGTTTGATGGTCTTTCATATCTCCTTGCACGTTTCTTCAGCCGTGATGGTGATTTCTACTGTTGCGTGGATGCCGTGTGCAGTATTGACCTTACAGCACTTGAAAGTGAAACCGTTTCAGTGAGTGTTACGGATGAAAATTACTATACACTTTCCTTTAAAGCGCAGGGAGGTGAGGGCAGATGATGAACTATTTTTGTCAGGTCAGCACAGTGTTGCAGGTCATTTTGCTTGTGCTGAGCCTTCTGACTGTAATCAGCCTTACGGGCGGATGCACTCTCTTGTTCAGGCATAGATATAATGCCCGGAAGAAAATTGCAGTGAGCGTTGTCCTGCTCTTGTTCAATGCTACCTTGTACGTGCTTATGCAGATTGACAGTCGTATCACGGGCACAGAGCATTCCTTGCATCTGCCGTATGTTCTGGCGTTCCTTGTAACGCTTCTGTCACTTGCTTTTTCCGTATGGTTTTTCCTTAATGAAACCAAAAACCGAAAGACTATCAATAACACTTCTATCAAGGAGGCGTTTGATAATCTTCCAACGGGTGTTTGCTTCTTTAATGAAGTGGGGCTTCCCGTTTTATGCAACCGCACTATGCAGCGTTTTTCGTTTGCGGTCTGTGGTAAGGACGTTCAGTTTGTTACAGACCTTCAGTCCTGCCTTGAAAATGGTTTTGTGCCTAGTGAAGGCGTTACGAGGGATGGTAAGGTGTTCACCCTGTACGGCGGTACAGCGTGGCAATTAGAAAAGCGTACTATTTCAGATGGAAAGCAGGGTTATTATACTCAATTTATTGCTTTGGATGTAACGGATTTGCATAATAGTCGTGTTGAATTAACAGAGGAAAATATAGAACTTCGTCGTGTGCAGGCGGAATTAAAACGCCTTTCCGCAAACGTCGTTGCAATTACCCGTGAGGAAGAAATTCTCAATACAAAAATGAGAGTTCACGATGAAATGGGCAGATGCCTTGTTGAAGCGCAAAAGTATCTGAGGGATGATGGTGATGAGAGTATTCCCGAAAGCGTTGTCCATTCTTGGCGCAGAGCCGTATCAATGCTCAAATACAACAACGAAACAGACGATGATGATATGATGGCGCAGATTATAAAAACCTGCGAATCGCTAAAAATCGATTTTATTCAGACGGGTAAACTTCCCGAAGAAGAAAAAACGGCATATATCCTCACTTGTGCAGTGCGTGAATGCGTTACCAATGCCGTGCGATATGCCGATGCAAGTGAGCTTTATGCAGAATTTACGGAAACAGAAGATATTGCAACGGTCAGCGTTTTCAATAATGGAAATAAACCTGATGGCGTTATTGTCGAGGGTGGCGGTCTTTCAACTCTGCGCCGTCGTGTTGAACGTGCAGGTGGCACAATGAGTGTGCATTCAATTCCCGAATTCCGATTAACAGTAACCGTACCGAAAGCAAAGGAGGGTGTATTATGACAAAGGTTCTTATTGTAGAAGATCAGAGAATGGCGCAAGAGAATATGGAGTCCATTATAAAGTCGAGTGAAAATTACACCCTTGCGGGGACTATATCAAACTCTGCCGATGCCGAACTTTTCTGTATGCGTGAGCCGGTTGATTTAATCCTGATGGACGTCTGCACCGCCCGTGACGAAAATGGCATCGAGGCTTGTGCAATTATCAAAAAGAAGTTTAAGAATATCAAGGTGATTGTTGTAACTTCAATGGCGGAGCATACGTTTCTTGAAAAAGCAAAAGAAGCCAGAGCCGACAGCTTCTGGTATAAGGATGCAAGTCACGGCGAGTTGATTGCGGTAATGGATAAAACTATGGCAGGGGAGCATATTTTCCCAAATAAAACCCCCGAGGTCAAACTCGGACTTACTACAAGTTATGAGCTGACTCATTTTGAACTTAATGTTCTTCGTGCATTGATGCAGAGCACCAGCGATGAGGATGCGGCAACAATGCTTGGTTGCACCAAGGCAAACGTGCGTTGGCACGTGAGTAAAATTTTGGAAAAAACAGGCTATCGTACAAGAATGGAATTGCTGATTGCCGTAGCACAGAAAAATCTTATAATCGTCACCCCCGACAAAGCACTGGATGACGATAATTTCTAAAAAGATTAAAAAGCAAGCAATATTAAAAAAGCAAGCAGGAGGAATTTGCTCTTGCTTGCTTTTTAAATATCTGCCGTATGTTATAGAATGTAGTGAAAAACAAGATGCCGCAAATGATGGCAAAGAACCCGGAAAATGGTAGTTAATTTCGGTGTACCTCTCTCCGAAAAGGTTGATACTCCATAATGGGGGAACCACCAACTTTAATGGGTCGGTTGCAAATTCCATCGAAAAAGCAGAAAAATTGTCGATTGGTGTCGAAGAGCCTCGGTCAAAAATGGTAGATAATTTCAATGCCGTAACATCAACAAACGTTGATAAATCAGGGCGTGAAGAAATTTCAAATTTTGACAATAAAAGAACATCATCAGATAAAAACCGACAAAACACCTCAACTGGTGGCGAAGGTCTTCGCTCCTTAAAAGTAGATAATTTTGATGTAAATCTCACTTGCCTCCCAAGAACGCAAATAACCCTTCCAAACCCCACATACAGAGCAATTCTGATTGGCAGACGAATAATCAACTACTGCTCCTCCTTCGGCAGAGAGGAGTAGCCGAATACAAAAACCAACAAAGCCCAACGAAAAAACAACACCTCCCAACAAAAAAACAGACACATTGTTCTGGAATTTTCCATTATAATGTGTCTGTTTCGTTTTGATATAAGCAATAATTTCCAATAAAGGCAAATACTTGTTGACAATTCAACAAGTGCATGGTAAAATGCAAGATGTTGAGTTTTCAACATCTCTGTTCTGCGGTCAGTGCATCTGAAATTAAAAGCAGGGTAGAGTATCTCATAAATGGAAGAATAAGGAGTAACTATGTTTTTACCAAAAGCAATATTTTGCCGTGTGTTTCAGGCAGGCTTCAGGGCGGCTTTACCGATACTGCCCTATAGAGAACCCGAAATTATCAATTCTTGTTCACTGCTTGGCGATATTATAAAGAATGAAAAGGCGACATCGGTGCTTGTTGTTACCGATAAGGGTATCGTAAACAGCGGCTTGGTTGAGCCGATTGAGTCAGCATTAAAGGGCGCTGACATTTCTTATGCTATCTATGACGAAACTCAGTCAAACCCGACAGTTCAGAACGTTGAGGATGCGCTGAAGATGTATCACAGCAACGCTTGCAACGCAATTATCGCCATTGGCGGTGGTTCTGCGATGGACTGTGCAAAGGCGGTTGGTGCTCGTGTTGCGTATCCCAAAAGAACGGTCAATCAACTTGGCGGCAAGCTGAAGGTCTGGCGCAGATTGCCCACCTTGATTGCGATTCCCACAACCGCAGGTACGGGCAGTGAAACAACCCTTGCGGCTATGATTACCGACACCGAAACCCATCGCAAATATGCGATTATGAGCTTTCCTGTAATCCCGCATTATGCGGTGCTCGATGCAACCCTTACTTATTCCTTGCCGCCCCATCTTACCGCGTCAACGGGTGTGGATGCGCTCACTCATGCAGTTGAGGCGTTTATCGGTCGCTCCACAACCAAGGAAACACGCAGGCTTGCGCTTGAGGCAACAAGGCTTGTCTTTGAAAATGTTGAGGCGGCGTACAATGACGGTCGCAACCACGAGGCAAGGGAGAATATGCTCCATGCGGCATACAAGGCAGGTATTGCGTTTTCAAAGTCCTACGTTGGCTATATTCATGCAATTGCCCATTCTCTCGGTGGCAAATACGGCACACCCCACGGTCTTGCAAATGCCGTATTGATGCCCTATCTTCTTGAAAATTACGGCAAGCGTGTGCATAAGAAGCTGCACAAATTGGCTCTTGCGGCAGGTGTTGCAACGCCTGAGGACAGCCACGAAATCACTGCAACAAAATTCATTGAGGCGGTCAAGGCGCTCAATGCAAGAATGAATATTCCGACTAAGCTGTCCGGGATTGCTGAGGTTGACATTCCGTCCTTGGCAAGGTATGCTGAAAAGGAGGCTAACCCCCTCTATCCCGTGCCCGTGCTTATGACAAAAAGGGAGCTTGAGCAGATTTATTATAAGGTAGCAGATTGGAGCAAATAAAATGACAAGTGAGCAGATAATTGCCCTGCTTGAAAAGCAGAGAAGATATTACAAAAGCGGAGCGACAATTTCTGTTGATTTCCGAATTGCACAGCTCAGAAAGCTGTACGAAACAGTAAAGAAGTATGAAACGGAGGTAAACGATGCCTTGAAGTCCGACCTT
>JAZQTF010000178.1:0-12405 GCA_045630445.1 Acutalibacteraceae bacterium | reverse complement strand
GATAACAATTTCCCACACCCATGCGTCAGCACTCTTTGCTACGGGTGCTTTTGCGTAAGCGATGCAACCTGTAAGATTGTCAAGGCTTGAAATCTTTACTCTGTAAAGGTCGGGAACGGTTGTGATTACTACAACAATGTTTTCCTCATCATAATAATAACCCTCAACGTCAATTACGGGCTCAACGGGTGTATCAACTGTAATTTCAACCTGCTGAGCAGTATTGTATTTATTTGTTCTGACATCCCTTGCTCTTACGATGTACTGTGTGCAGTCTTCATCATAAGCGAATACGAGAGTCCATACAAGGTTGCCGTTTTCATCAAACTCATAATTGTTTGTGTACTTGACGTATTTGCCGGTAACGGGATTCCAGATTGCGATTCGGTCATAATTGAAAGATTCAGTTGTAACTGTTACGTAGACCTTGTCTCCCATTGCTTCAACCTTTACATCACTAACCACAACCTCGGGCTCAAACACAACATCGGAGAAGGTTATGCCCTTTTTGTAACTCTGGCTTGCAGCGTCACGACCCTTGATTGTGTAAACAAACGGCTCATCCATCGGAGCGTTCATTTTGATTGTCCATACGTAGAAGCCGTTTTCATCAACCTCGTATGTGTTGTAAGTCTTGATGCACTTGCCGTCAGCGTCAAACAAACCGATTCTGTTGATGTTTGATTCTGTGACAACTGTGATTGTGAGTTTGCCGTTGATGATTTCATAGGATACAGAACTGTTTGCTTCAAGGTAAAGATAGTTGAGAGCGTTTCCGTCAGCATCAGCAACTGTTGTGTACTGCTCATCACCCCACTCATCCTCAACAGTGACAACAACTGACTCTACAAATTCAGGCTCATAACTTGTTACACCGCTGATTACGATATCGTCTGCCTTTGCGGCAACTTCATAGTCATTGGGAATTGCAACCATTGCAAGACCATCCTGGCTGTAAACATAAAGAGATGTGTTGTTGATTGAGATTTTGCCATAAGAGAAGATTGCATCGTTGATACTACCTGCGCTGACAAAACTGTTGGTCATTGCAATTCCGTCTTCTGCATAGATTGCGGTTTCAAGCGCATCAGCATAAACTTCAGAGCCGTCAATTGTTACCACACCGAAAGAGCGGATACCGTAGCCGTAATAAACGTCGCCGTACTCATCCTCTGCTTCTTCCTGATAAGAATATACTGTTGAGTTTCTGATTGTGACGTCACCATCAACATATTCTTCAGCATCGTAATCGTAAAAATCATAAACTTCAATACCGCTGAAGTTTGCTGTTACATCAGCGTTGATGATTTCAAGGTCACCTGTTACGCTGATGTCAGCATAACCAACACCCATATTTTCAGCAAGGACTTCACCACCGATAATTGCGAGTGTGCCATAAACTTCAAATGCGGGGCCACGGTCATTATACACGGAAAGAGTATAATCACCTGTGTAAATTTCAAGTCTGCAATCAGAGTTGTAACCCCAGAAAGAGATTGCAGGACGCAAATACATTGCATCTTCATCATTGATTGCGTAAGCATCAATTGTCACGTCACTTGTGAGAACGATTTTTGCATTTTCAACGTCCATACCAAACTCAATGAAACGGATGCCTTCAATGTTGCCGAGTGTAAGGACGCCGTCTTTCCAACTCCAGCCGTCACCATACGCTTCACCATCAGCCCAGATGGAAAGTGCGCCATCCTTTGTAACGTTTGCGGCAGTTGTTTCAACTGTCAATCTCCACGCCTCGTTATCGTTGGGGTCAAAAGGTCTGGTGTTAAGCATTGTGCCTTCCATATTCATATATGCAGTCACAGTGCAACCGTCAAGATATTTCGGAGAGTAGGGATATGCTCTCACGTTATAAGTTGCGGGCACACCGGCAACACCGCCGTAAACCTCAACTTTGGAATCAACGCCAAGACCTGTAAGGTCAACACCGTAATCATTGAATACGTACATACCGAAACTGAACTCAACAAGTCCTGTCATATAAACTTCCTGAGAGATTGCAACACCCGCTGTGAGTGTGCCTTCACCGGTAATCATAAGTTCAGCAATTTCATAATCATCGTAGGAAGCATCAAGCCAGATGCCGCCATAAGTTGTTGCTTCTGTGGGGATGAGTTCAACGTTGTTTGCGATTACGTTGTCACCGATGATGTTGATGACAAGGTCGCCCTGCGCATAGATAACCGCATTGATGAGTCCGCCCTCAGCGTCAACGAAAGTTCCTGTTTCTGTGAGAGTACAATTATCAAGGGTGAGTGTAGAGGAGTATTCGTCAAAATACCAGCCGTCACCCTCGGGATTTTCAAAAGCATTTACTCCGCCAACATAGAGCATTGTTGTTTCGGGAACAAACTCAGTAACGGGCGGCACGATTGTGAATTCGGGGAAAGTTTTGCCGTTTTTGTAACTCTTTGTTTCTGCGTCACGGCACTTGATAACATAGTTTGTGGGCTCGGCGGGCATTTCAACATCAAATGACCACTGGCAGAAAATCACACCATTACAATCATACTCAACATAAGTATCAGTTACCATAAGGCAACCTGCAAGAGATGTGTCATCAGCGTAAAACAAAGCCACTCTGTCATAACTTGTGCCCTCTGTGATAACTGTGAGCAGAACAGTGTTACCCCAGAATTCGCCATAGATGCCCTCTTCAAGGTCAACGTCTGACGGGCCGTCAGGCTGATCGGGATTTTCGGGGTCAACCGGCTCATCGGGAATTTCGGGAAGGTCCGGAATCTCCGGCTCATAATCACTGTCGGGCAACAAATCACTGTTTACAGCCTCAGTCATTACGCAGGTTGCAACTTCGCCATCAATGTCAACGATTGTTGCAAACTTTGCAGTTGAGCCGTAATTGTCAGTGTATGCACCCTGGCCGAGAGATGCGTATTCGGGAACAACAACCTGAACATCAATGAATTCAACTGTGTTGAAGTTGATTTCTCCATCACCGTAGCAAACGCTTGCAGCAACCGCTGCACCGACACCTGTTGCAATAACTGTGCTGTTATTGATTGAAAGCACACCTGACGCATAGTCTGACGGCTCATTGAGCATAATGCCGTAAACTGTTGAATGAGCGTTTACAATACTGTTTGTTACTGTCATTGCACCTGCAACAATTGCAGTACCTGTCCAGCCCTCATCAAAACTTGAGTAAGCAGTTACGATGGAGTTTTCAATAACAAGATTTTCGGCATACATACCGATTGCGTAAGTCATCTCACTGCAATCACTTGTAACCTCGGAATCGATAATTGCAAGAGTTGTGCCGAAGATGCTCTTTGCATCAACCTTTGAATCTGCGATTGTGACATCGTTACCATTGATACCACCGTTTACTGTCAGGGAGTAGCCCTCAGTCCGGATAAGACCACCGTCTGACATGAGAAGTGCGCCGCCAAGGTCAACATTCTCTGTGAGAACAATCTGTACGGGCACAGATGCGAGAATCGCGTTAAAATCACTTGTCTGTCCAAGAGTAAGGACGCCTTCGCTCCAGTCCCAACCATCACCTGAAGCGGGGGTTGCGCTGTCGAGCATAAGGTAACCACCTGTGATTGTTGCCGCTGAGCCGATAAACGGTACAAACGTCAGCAACGTGCAAAGCACGACAAACACACTTAAAATTTTCTTAGCCATCTGATAAAACCTTCTTTGTATATACTGTACGCACCTTTCGTACGCCAATACAAATGTTAGCACTTTAACGTGCTGATGTAAAGACGGAGTATTAGTCAAACTTTACTATAATAAAGCATTTTTGTTGTGCAATATTAACAAAAATAGTAGTTCTGTTTTGTTTATATTCACAATGTGTTCGTTATTAAAAAAGACCTGCCGAGAGTTTCCTCACGGCAGGTCCTTATTATCTGTTATAACTTCATTCAGTTTTATTAAACTTCATAAGTCACATAATTGAAATACCTTGCGTACGCTTTTACATAAGCGATGTCAACCGCATACTCCGTTGTTTCGGACGGAATATCAATCAGCATCTCCCATGTCCACGCGTCATCAGTTTTGCTGACAGGGTTTCTTGCGTATGCAATATGGGAAGTGGGATCATCCGCATAAGCAATCTTTACGCGGTAAAGGTCGGGTATTGTTGTGACAGTTACAAGAAGTTTCTTTGAATTGTACTTTGTAACGGTGATGTCAAGCACGGGCTCAACCTTTGTTTCAACAACAATGTCAACCGCCTGCGCGTTGTTGTAGTGATTTGTCCTGATGTCCCTTGCTTTTACAACAAGGTTTTCCATTCCCTCAACGTAATCGAAGAAAATTGTCCACTCATATTTACCGTCAACAACCTTGTAGTTTCTTGTGTATTTAACGTAAGAATTATCAATGGGATTTACAACCGCAACTCTGTCATAGTTTGTGGAAACGGTTGTTGCGATTACGTAAACCTTGTCACCTCTTACGTCAACCTCAACACTTTCAAATACGATTTCGGGGTCAACTGTGACTGCGGGGAAAGTAACGCCGTTTTTATAACTGTTTGTTGCAGCATCGCGACCCTTGATAACGTAGGTCACGGGTGCGGCCGGTGCTTCCATTTTAAGTTCCCATACGTATGCACCGTCTGCATTCACTGTGTAAGCATTGAAGGTTTTGATGCAAGTGCCCTTATCATCATAGAGTGCGATTCTGTTGATGTTTGAGCCCGTTACAACGGTGATGATAAGTTTGCCGTTGATAATCTCATAATCAAGTGAACATTCAACGCCCGGAAGTGCGGGAATTTCTTTTACTTCATATTCACCACATTCACAGTCACGACGCTCCTGACCCTTTGAAGAAGTTGTAGGCTCAGTAACTGTGTACCATTCGCCGAAATTGTGACCCTTTGCGGGAACGATATTGCCAACATAACTGTGGCCGCAATCGCAGGTGTAAGTTGTGTAGCCGTCTGTTTCACAAGTGGGAGCAGTTACAGCGGATGAATAGGTGTGACCCTTTGCTGTTACGATATTGCCAACGTAACTGTAACCACAATCACAAGTATAAGTTGTGTAGCCGTCTGTTTCACAGGTAGGCGGTGTTACAACTGATGTATATTTATGGCCCGCTTCGATAACATTTCCAACATAACTGTGACCGCAATCACAGGTGTAAGTTGTGTAACCATCAGTTTCACAAGTGGGCGGTGTCACTGTCGCTGTATAATTATGTCCTTCAGCCTTCACAATGTCAGAAACATAAACGTCACCACAGTAGCAGGTGTAAGTTGTGTAGCCGTCTGTTTCGCAAGTGGGAGCAGTTACAACCGCTGAGTAATTATGCTCATACTCAGTGTAATACGGCTTTGAAGAAACTGTTGCACTGTTAAGTACAAGGCCGAGATTTGTGTAATCTGCGGGATTGTTACAGTACATACACATCCAGAGCGCTGTCATTTTTGCGGTGGATGCGGAGCCGAAGAATGAATTGTAATAATCCGTACCCTTGTCAGCGTCGTAAGCCTTGATGACGTCACCGAATTTTACGCTGACTTTATATACTCCGGGAACAATCTGGTTGTAGGAGTTTACTTCCTTGCCGGCCTTTGCGGCAACATATTTGCTGATGTTGATGCTTGTGCCGTTAAGTACGATTGTAGTACCCCAGCGGATTGCGTTTGTTTCGTCGCCCTCCATAATCACGTCAAGGTTAAGGTAATCATCCTTTGAAACATTTGTAAGACCTGATGACGTGTTCTCAATTCGTGCAATCGGACATTGTACTGTGCCGCTGAGAGTAAGACGCATTGCGCCGTCACTTGTGACAGTACCGTTTACTGCGTCCGTTTTGCCCGTACCTGTAAGAGGTGCATTCCACTTATATCCGCTTTCGTGTGCGGATGTGCGTTCAGCGTACCACATACTGATATCATTTACGGGGAATGTGTAGGAAATCATTGAATCAGCACCGTTTTCAACACCCTTTTTGATTGACTCATAAGCGGGAGTTGTGAAAACGTCAAGTTCACTTGTAAACTCAAACTTGTTGATAATGAACTCACTGTTGATATTTTTTGATTTTGCGCCGAAATACACACCACAAACAACGTTTCCGTCAGCGGTGCCGAATACCTGCTGATAAATACTGTCCGCGCCGCTCAATCCGTTATCCGCATCAAAATCCTTGATAATCTCTGCAATATCAAGTTCAACCTGATATTTGCCACCGGGAATCTGACCTGAACTGTTTGCAGTCACGCCAACCGCTTCACCGATATATTGGCTAAGGTCAAAATAATAAGCACTTGCGCCGAAGTAAAGTCTTACTTTCCAGGAAACATCGCTTGCGTTGCCGGTTGTTTCAATATCGATGACAAGTTTGTCACCCTCCTGCACAGTCAGCATACCCGCAGCATTTCTTACGTGGAATGACTGGGATGAATTTATGCCATTTTCAGTAAATGAAAGTTTAAGATTGCCGCCTGAAACGTCCGCAACAATTTTTTTACTGTCTGCAAGCGCACTTGGACTTTCCCATGTTTCCCACTGGTCAACGCTGTCAACGGGCAAGCCGTAATAGCCAACCTGTTTCTTCTGAGTTGTTGCAGTGTTGTTGATGTCAAAGAAATCACCGATGACAGGAGTAAGGCCAATCATAACGTCGGGGTTACTTGCGTAATACGCGGTGGGATATTTGCCGACATACTTTGAAAAAGTTGAAACGTAAGCATTATAACGTGTTTTGTACGCGCTGTCAGTGTGATACTTTTCGTTGATTTCCATTTCAAAACCGATGACAGTTTCGGACGTTTTCTTGCCGCCGATGATACTGCCGCTTGAGTTTACAACCGCCTGCTTCTCAACACATTTGCTGATTACGCTAAGGCCGTTGTAATGCTCGGAATTGAAGTAATATGACGGCTGGAGAATAACCGTATCAAAAATGTTTGTAAGGTTTACAACGTGGCCGAGTTGCGGAGCGATGTAAGAATTGTTGGGATGATAATAAGGAATCCAGAGCATCTTCTTGCCATAAGCGTGCACCGCATCTGACACCTGATGCATAGCATAAACAATGGGGCTGTTGAAATCATTGTTTACTGCGGAGGTGTCAAACTTTGTGTACTGATAAGTTACGATATCCTCCGTTGCATAATATATGCCCATTATATTCTTTGCCCAGATTTCCTCGCCAACTGCGGCTTTGAGGTCATCAACAAGGTCAATCCACGCAGGTGCATAAAGATGAGTGAGCGCATGGAAACCCTCTGACGATGTTGTAGAAAGCCATACCTTTACGTCAGGATTAGCCGCAACAAGTTGCTTTGCGGTAGCGGCTGCATCGGCAACGTAATCCTCCATATAATAATTCGCTTTGATAACGCTTGACGCGTGGTTAAGATATTCTGTCTTGATGGAATTGAGATATGACGGATAATTGACCATATCACTGGTCATACTATTGATGACGTCCTCGGAAATTATCTGATGCTCAACTCCGTTTTTGTCAACGTAGCGGTTGTAAATAGTTATCGGAATGAGCAAAATTTCATCAGTTGTCTGAAGCAATGCGTCTATGCCCTCATCGGTCATAGTTGAAAACTTCTTGCCGGAATAGCCGTTATAACCGGTGTAAACAAGCACACCGTGATTCATATCGGCTGTTGAAGTGCCTTCAAGCACGTCCGTCTTTACCTGTGCCGCCATTACGGGCATCATAGCACCTAACATAATGCACAGACACAGAAGCACTGATATTACTCGTTTTTTCATAATAATACCTTCCTTTTTGTTTTGGTGTTATAAATTCATTATACATCAACAAAACCGTTCATTCAAGCAAATAAAAAAATATCCCCCGCACAAAAGTGCGGGGGAATTTTTTGTTAGAATTCACATTACGCCGAAAGCGAAAAAATTAATAGTACTTGCGCTTACGAGCAGCCTCAGACTTCTTCTTACGCTTAACGGAGGGCTTTTCATAATGTTCCCTTTTGCGAACTTCCTGAATTACACCATCTCTGGAAGTCTGGCGCTTAAATCTTCTGAGCGCGCTCTCCAAAGACTCGTTTTCCTTAACCTTTACTTGACTCATTCTATTCCCCTCCTTCCGCTTATTATGGAAACAAGTTTCCACACTAATAGACTGATTATATACTATGCACAACTTTATGTCAATAGTTTAAAAGAATTTTTTATTTTACAACAAGATTTACAAGTTTGCCCTTGACGTAAATTTCTTTTACAACGTTCATTGAGCCGATTGCGGCAACAATTCTCTCATCCGCTTTTGCCTGAGCGATAGCCTGCTCACTTGTGCAATCAACGGGGAGCATAAGTTTTGCACGCACCTTGCCGTTGACCTGGACAACAACTTCAATCTCACTGTCAACGCACTTGCTCTCATCATATTTCGGGAATGAATGGTCAGTAACCACACCGCCGAAATTCTGACACTCCCAGATTTCCTCTGTGATGTGCGGAGCAAACGGATTGAGAAGCAAGAGGAATGTGCGCAATTCTTCCCTTGTTACGCCGCCCTTTTCATAAATCTCATTGAGAAGGCTCATCATTGCTGCAATTGCAGTGTTGCATTTGAGCGAATCAATATCGGAGCCAACCTTCTTGATTGTCTTATGAATTGATGATTCAAGTTCTTTACGGTAACCACCGTCAACAAGAATGTCCTGAAGTTGCCATACTCTGTCAAGGAATCGCTTACAACCCTTGATGCTGTTTGAACTCCACGGAGCAGCCTTTTCAAAGTCACCGATAAACATCTCATAAAGACGCATTGTGTCAGCGCCGTAATCACGGACAATGTCATCGGGATTTACAACGTTGCCCCTTGACTTGCTCATCTTCTCGCCATTTTCGCCAAGAATCATACCGTGGCTTGTACGCTTTGCATACGGCTCACTTGTCGGCACAACGCCGATGTCATAAAGGAATTTATGCCAGAAACGGCTGTAAAGCAAGTGGAGAGTTGTATGCTCCATACCACCGTTGTACCAGTCAACACCCATCCAGTAATCAAGTGCTTCCTTGCTTGCAAGCGCATTGTCATTGTGCGGGTCACAATAACGAAGGAAGTACCAGGATGAACCTGCCCACTGCGGCATTGTGTCAGTTTCGCGTTTTGCATGACCGCCACACCTGGGACAGGTTGTGTTTACAAAACTGTCAATCTTCGCAAGCGGTGACTCACCGTTATCAGTCGGCTCATAGGATTCCACGTCGGGGAGAAGCAACGGCAATTCGCTCTCCGGAAGCGGTACGAATCCGCACTTGTCACACTTGACAATCGGAATCGGCTCGCCCCAGTATCTCTGACGGGAGAATACCCAGTCACGAAGTTTGAAGTTTGTCTTTCTCTGCGCAATGCCCTTGCTTTCAAGGTAATCGCAGATTTTATCCTTTGCTTCATCAACGCTGAGACCGTTGATGATGTCGGAGTTTACCATAACGCCTGTTGCGCAGTCTGTGAATGCAGCCTCCTGCACGTTGCCACCTGCAACAACTTCAACAATCGGGAGATTGAATTTCTTTGCAAACTCCCAGTCACGCTCATCATGCGCAGGTACAGCCATAATTGCGCCTGTGCCGTAAGAAATGAGCACGTAATCGGAAATGAAAATCGGAATTTCTTTGTTGTTGATGGGGTTGATTGCCTTGACGCCAATGAGTTCAACACCGCTCTTGTCCTTGTTTACCTGAGTTCTTTCAAAGTCGGACTTACGCTGAGCGAGCGCCTGATACTCCTTGACTGCGTCCATATTTTCAATCTTGTCCGCCCACTTTTCAAGAATCGGGTGCTCGGGTGAAATTACCATATATGTTGCACCGTAAAGTGTGTCGGGACGGGTTGTGTAAATTCTGAGTTTGTCACCAAGAGTTGTTTCAAAATCAGCCTCAAGACCTGTTGAGCGGCCAATCCAGTTTCTCTGCTGAGTCTTTACTCTGTCAATGAAATCAAGTCCGTCAAGGTCATCATTGAGTCTGCCTGCATACTCTGTGATTTTGAGCATCCACTGCTCCTTGACCTTTCTTACAACCTCACTGCCGCAACGCTCACAAGCGCCGTTGACAACCTCCTCATTTGCAAGCACGCACTTACAGGAAGTACACCAGTTTACAGCCATCTCCTTTTTGTAAGCAAGGCCCTTGTTAAACAACTGGAGGAAAATCCACTGTGTCCACTTGTAATAGGACGGGTCGGTTGTGTTTATCTCTCTGCTCCAGTCAAAAGAGAAGCCGAGTGATTTGAGCTGCCTTTTGAAATTTTCAACATTTGTTGCGGTAACCTTTTCGGGATGGATGTGGTTTTTGATTGCAAAGTTTTCAGTCGGCAGACCGAAAGCATCCCAACCCATAGGATACAAAACGTTGAAGCCCTCAAGACGCTTTTTTCTTGCAACAATGTCAAGCGCAGTGTATGAGCGCGGATGACCTACGTGAAGTCCCTGACCTGACGGATAGGGAAACTCAACAAGGCAGTAAAACTTGGGCAATGTGAAATCCTGCTTTGCGTGGAAAACGCCGCTTTCATCCCACTTGTCCTGCCATTTTTTCTCAATTTGTGAAAACTCGTAATGTTTCAAGGCTATTCCTCCAAAAAATCAAATTACTCTGCGTCAATAAACTCGGAAACGTCAACGTCCTTGCCGTCCGCCCAGAGTCTTTCAAGGTCATAGAATCCTCTTGACTGAGCACCGAGCACGTGGATTACAACATCATCAAAGTCAAGCAAAATCCATGAAGTGCTTCTGCCCTCAATATGATCAAGTTCAAATCCGTTTTCAACCAACTGATACTCCGCCTCATCAGCAAGAGTTTTTACGTGGGTACTGCTGTTACCTGAAGCAACGATAAAATAATCCGCAAGGCTTGAAACTTCGGTCACGTCAATCACTTTGATGTCAACCGCTTTTTTACTGTCAAGCGCTTTTACGGCAATTTTCAATTTCTCCTGTATATTCATAAGTGCCTCCTAAATCTTAATCCTTGGTGTATAACCTGCCAACTTGATTGACAATTCGTTATACATCAGAAGTGAATCTATGTGAACGAATCCGCATTTTACCAAAACACTGTCAAGAGAATAGCGGACTCCCTCAAACATCGCAATTTCAAGGCTTTCGTTACAAGCCTCACGCATAATATCCGCGCCGTCATAATCACGCTCCGCGGACGTAAAATCAGCAACGTAAAGAATCTTCTCAAGCAAGGTCATTGACGGCTTGCCCGTTGTGTGACAACGGATTGCGCTGATAATCTCCGCATCATCGCAAAGCCCCTGATTTTCAACATAGCAAGCACCTGCAATCGCGTGCCAGAGTTTCGGCTCCATACGCTCAATTTCATTGAGTTCAACTCCGCTGAGTGCAATTGCTTCAAGTTGCTCCTGTGCGGGAGCGTCTTTCATTATGTCATGCAGAAGTCCCGCAAGGTAGGCTCTGTCAGCGTCGCCCCCGTACTTTTCAGCAAGACGCTTTGCCTCATCGGCAACTGCAAGAGAGTGAATGAATCGCTTTTTTGTCAGCCTGCTCTCAAGAATTCTGATGTAATCCTCGATTTTCATCATATCCACCGCCCCATAATCCTTAAAGATATAGTCCGTTGCTTTTGATATATTCTTCAACTGCACGCGGTACAAGTCCGCGCACGCTGATTGAATTTCTGATATTTTCCCTTATCTGTGTTGACGACACGGTCATTATCTCCTCATCGGAAATTATAACTCTGCCTTCGGGAATGTCAAGACTGCGGGCTTTGAGAAGAAGTTCCTGCACCGAATCGTCATTTCTTGCCGCGGCACAAATCACACAGCGGTCAATTATGCCCCTGTAATCACGCCACGAGTCAAGACACATCAGCATATCAGCGCCCATTATAAGATATAACTGTGCGTCGGGATACTGCTTTTCAAGTTCTTTGAGAGTGTCAATTGTGTAACTGCCGCCATCACGGCGAAGTTCAACGTCACTGACCTCGATTTTTTCATCGCCATCAACTGCAAGGCGACACATCTCAAACCTTGTTTCACCGCTGAGCAAATCACGGCTTGCTTTGTGTGGCGGAATATTTGTTGGTATCAGCAACACTTTGTCAAGGTCTGCCAACTGTGCAAAATGCCGCACAAGTTCTATATGCCCACAATGTACGGGGTTAAAAGTTCCACCGAAAACGCCGAGTTTCACTTTACCACTCCCAAAAAAATTACTTGCCTTCCTTGCCCTTGTTCTTCCAACGGCTCTTTGCATTGCCGTAGCCGATTGCTCTGCCCGTTCTTCTGGGCTTGTATCCGCCACTCTTTGACGGCGCAACTTTCTTTACCTGAACGGGTTTCTTCTTCGGCTTTTCCTTATGAAGTTCCTCATTATAGCGGTAAAGAGTAATCTTTCTGCCAAGCACCTGCACAACTTCACAATCAGCA
>JAZQTF010000177.1:0-9083 GCA_045630445.1 Acutalibacteraceae bacterium | reverse complement strand
GAAAGCATCTAAGCGTGAAGCCGACTCCAAGATTAGATATCCCACATCGTTAAGATGGTAAGACCCCTTGTAGACTACAAGGTTGATAGGCTGCGTGTGTAAGCATAGCGATATGTTTAGCTTGGCAGTACTAATAGGTCGGGGGCTTGGCCTTTTGGTCTGGTTCTTTCTTATCCAGCCTTTACTTTCCTTTATTCAGTTTTGAGGGTGCGTTATTTGCACATGTTAAATCACTGCAGTTTCATTTTAAATGAAATTGCAGTTTTTATTTTACTTTTTTTATTTTCGGAGGGACGTTGTATGAATATCTGGCACGATATGAATCCTAAACGCATAAGTTGTGATAGTTTTATGGCGGTTATTGAGATTGAAAAAGGAAGTAAATGTAAATACGAACTTGATAAGGAAACGGGCATTCTTATGCTTGACCGTATTCTTTATACTTCAACTCATTATCCCGCAAGTTATGGTTTTATTCCGCGCACCTATGCTGATGACCTTGACCCGCTTGACGTGCTTGTACTTTGTACGGAGAATATCCTTCCGGGCACGATGGTGCGTTGCTACCCGATAGGCGTTATGTCTATGATGGACAGCGGCAGATATGACGAAAAGATTATCGCGGTGCCGTTCGGTGACCCGACCTATAATAATTACACTGATATTGATCAGATTCCTCAGCATATGTTTGAAGAAATCCGTCATTTCTTTAAGGTATATAAGGAACTTGAAGGCAAGGAAACGGTTGTAAATGAATTCAGCGGCGCTGATGAAGCGCGAAAAGTTATCGCAAAAGCGATTGACAGTTACATTGAAAATTACTGCAAATAAAAAAATCCCACCATCACTGGTGGGATTTTCTTTATTTCATCATTGATTCAATTTTCTTTTTGCATTCTTCCCAGTTTCCTTCAATGAATTTGTCCTTATAAACTCTGATTGCAGCGTATGTTTTGAGCAGTATCGTAACACTGTTACCCTTTTCTTTTATCTTTTTGATGTTATGGTAATTGAATTTGCTTACGTTCTCGTGGTCGTAAATCGTAATTACATCGTCACCAAACTCAATTGTTGTTATCCACTCATCAACACCGTATATTTGGGCAAGTGTTTTGAATCTGATGGACATAACTCTGAATCGTGAAAAAAACAAAGAGTAAATAGAAATTATCAGTGCTCCGATAGGAAAAATTATATCATAGTTTGTGTCAGTAAAGGGTGACGCCTTCAATTTTAATATTATCAATATTAACGAACATAATGCAATCAGACAGAACAAAACAAATGTAATGATGCTTCTCGCACCAACCAGGTGATATTCTTTTGCCCAGTCCATAAAAAGTTTTTTGTTTACTGTGTACTGATTTTTCATTTTTATCCTCCTTTACTTGCTGACAACAACGTTTTCGTCGCCAAGAATTCGTTTTAATTCGCGAATCATAGACTCATTATATGAAACAAAATTGCTTTGTGCAAGACGCACATACTGTTTTGTGTCGTTGTAGTAGAAATAAACCGGGAAGTTACCGCTGAATATTTGGAGCAGATTTTTAACAGACTCAATCTTTTCGTCATCAGCACTGTCAAATCTCAGGAAAAGACCTTCGCGTTTGCTCTTTTTCTGCGGCTCATCCTTTGGTTTTTCTACAAGATTCATTGCCTGCGCAACGGAATTTATCTTGACAAAATTGTTGCAGATGATGCGTGCAGACTCGTTATCACGAAGTTGTACTGTACCTTTGATAAATATAATATTACCCTCGTTGAGTGTTGCGGGATTTTGCTCCATTGTTTTCGGGAATATGATAACGTCAATATCTCCGTGCTGGTCTTCAAGCGTCAGGAAAGTTAATTTTGAACCGTTTTTGGTTGGTTTATAACTGAGCCTTGTCACTATGCCAAGAAGGTTTACTTTTGTCGCTTCTATAATGCGACCTTCTTCCACACCGCTGAGAATTGAAGATGAAAAATTGCATCTGAGCGCAGTGCTTGCATCGTTATATTCCATCATCGGATGACCTGAAAGATACATTCCCGAAACTTCTTTTTCCATATTAAGAAGTTCGGTTTGTGTGAATTCATCCATCTGCGGCATTGTAAATTCAGCGGGTTTTACGTCATCAGCGGGGATATCAAACAGACCTATCTGACCGTCAATATTGCTGCGGCGCACATCATCAAGTGACGAGAGAATTTTCTCCGTTGACGTAATCATCTGCTTGCGGTTGCTGCCAAGATTATCAAGTGCACCGCATTTAATCAACGCATCAACAGCCCTGCGGTTTAACTCCTTACCCTGTAGGCGTTTGCAGAAATTATAAAAAGAAGTGTATTCTCCGTTTGCTTCCCTTTCGGAAATAATCTTTGAAATTAGTCCTTCACCAAGATTTTTCACAGCCAGCAAGCCGTAGCGGATATTTTTATCCTGCGTTGAGAAATTAAGGCTGCTGTGATTGACGTTGGGGGGCAGAATCTTTATTCCAAGGCGCTGACACTCAGCGCAGTAACCCACAACTTTATTTGTGTTGTCAAGGAAACTTGTGAGAAGCGACGCAAGGAATTCTGCGGGATAGTGACGTTTGAGGTATGCAGTGCGGTATGCTAAAACTGCATAAGCGGCGGCATGCGATTTGTTGAAAGCGTAGGATGCAAAGTTTGACATTTCGTCAAATATTTCATTCGCAACCGCTTCGTCAACACCGCGTGCAACAGCACCCTCGCACTCAATACTGCCATCATCACGTTTGAGACCGTAGATAAAATTTTGTCTTTCCTTATCCATAACGTCATGCTTTTTCTTTGACATTGCACGGCGCACAATGTCCGCTCTGCCGTATGAATATCCCGCAAGCTCACGGCAGATTTCCATAACCTGCTCCTGATAAACAATGCATCCATACGTAACGTTGAGGATTTTCTCAAGCTTTTCTGTTTTATATTTTATTTTGTCGGGGTTACTTTTGTTGAATATATAAGTGTCAATTGAATCCATCGGACCGGGACGATAGAGAGAAATTATAGCAATAAGTTCTTCAATACTTGTCGGTTTGAGTGATGACAAAACGCGTCGCATACCTGCGGATTCGTACTGGAAAATTCCGTCTGTGTGACCTTCGGACATCATTTTGAAAACCTTCTGGTCATCAAGCGGAACTTTGTTTATATCAAAATCGGGATTGTATTTACGGATTGCTTTTTCAGCGTCACTGATGACAGTCAGTGTGCGAAGACCAAGGAAGTCCATTTTAAGAAGTCCGAGTTCTTCAAGCGCAGTCATAGTGAATTGTGTTGTGACCGTGTCATCGTTCTTTGCAACGGGCACGTATTTTGTAACTTCATCCCTTGTGATAACAACACCTGCCGCGTGAATTGAAGCATGACGAGGCATACCCTCAACCTTTTTGGCAAGGTCAATGAGCAGTTTCGTGCGTTCATCCTCGTCGTAAAGTTTTCGCAATTGTGCGGAGTTTTTGAGCGCATTTTCAAGTGTGATGTGAAGTTCGGTGGGGATAAGTTTTGCAACGGAGTCAACAACATTGTAGGGAATTCCCATAACTCTGCCAACGTCCCTGACGGCCGCTTTTGCAGCCATTGTGCCAAACGTTACAATCTGCGCAACGTGGTCTGCACCATACTTGCGGTTAACGTATTCAATAACTTCATTTCTTCGCTCATAGCAGAAGTCAATATCAAAGTCGGGCATACTGACTCTTTCCGAATTGAGAAATCTTTCAAAAAGAAGATTGTACTTGATCGGGTCAATGTCAGTAATTTCAACGCAATAAGCGCAAAGACAACCCGCACCCGAGCCTCTGCCGGGACCCACTGAAATACCGTTATCTTTTGCAAAGCGAACAAAATCCTGAACAATGAGGAAGTAGTCAACATAGCCCATTTTGTTGATTACCTGAAGTTCATATTCAAGACGGTCAAAATGTTCTTTTGTGGGATTTGAATATCTTTTATAAAGTCCGTCAAGACAGAGTTTTCTGAAATATTCAAAATGGTCGCAACCATCGGGAAGTTCAAAATGGGGGAGAATGATGTTGCCCGTTTCAAATTCAACGTTGCAACGCTCAGCAATCTCTGCCGTGTTGTAAATTGCTTCGGGATGATTCGGGAAAAGGCTGAGCATTTCCTGCTCGGATTTTATATATGACTGGTCGGTGTCAAAACCGATTCCTGTGTCTTCATCAATTGTTTTCTTTGTCTGGATGCAGATGAGAATTTTCTGCACTCTGCTGTCTTCTTTTGTGATGTAGTGTGCGTCATTTGTGGCAACAAGGGGAATGCCTGTTTCATTGGAAAGCCTGATAAGTGAGGCGTTTACAACCTTTTGCTCACGCATTCCGTGGTCCTGCATTTCAAGGTAATAATTACCCCTGCCCATAACGGAGTCATACCACAACGCAATCCTTTTTGCTTTTTCATAATCGTTTGCGGCAATCGCACGCGGCACTTCTCCCGCAAGACAAGCGGAGAGTGCAATAAGTCCTTCGTGGTGCTTCTGCAATAAATCGTGGTCAATTCGCGGACGGCTGTAAAAACCTTTTGTCCACGCTTGTGACACAAGTTTTATAAGATTCTGGTAACCTGTATTGTCTTTGCAAAGCAGTATAAGGTGGTTGTTTTCGGAGTCAATCCCGTGTTGTTTGTCCTCCATACCTCGTGGCGCAACGTAAACTTCGCAACCGATAATCGGCTTAATGCCGTGCTTTTTTGCAAGTTTATAAAACTCAAAAGCACCGTACATATTGCCGTGGTCAGTGATCGCGATTGCTGTCTGTCCAAGATTTTTTGCATGAGCAATAGCCTGCTCAAGTCGGCACACACCGTCAAGCAGGCTATATTCAGTATGGAGATGTAGATGTACAAAACGAGAAGATGACATTACTGCAACTCCTTAAAAGTTTTCTATTTTTGAAAACAGAGTGAGAGTGTTGTTTTTTGTCGCGTCGCAAACCTGCTGTGCCGTGATGTTTTTTTCAGCGGCAATTTTTTCAGCAGTATATGCAATTAAATCTGAGGTGCAACGCTTGCCACGGAATGGCACGGGAGTCATATAGGGCGCGTCAGTTTCAAGCAAAATCCTGTCAAGCGGCACATATCGTGCAACTTCAACGGGTGTTTTAGCGTTTTTGAATGTGACCGCACCGCCAAGACCGATGTACATTCCAAGATTCAATATATCGCGTGCCATCTCAACACTGCCCGAAAAACAATGGACAACGCCTTTCGGGCGGTGTTTTTTGAGCAACTGTAGAGTGTCGGCATGAGCCTCTCTGTCGTGAATAAATACCGGCAAATCAAGTTCATTCGCAAGTTCAAGTTGCTTTTCAAACCATTTGATCTGAATATCTTTCGGAGAGAAGTTGTAATAATAGTCAAGGCCGATTTCACCGATTGCAACAACTTTTTTGTGTTTGCTCAATTCACGCAACGTGTCAATGTCAGCGTCAATTATATCACTCACATCGTGAGGATGAACGCCAATCGCAGCCCAGACGTTGCCGTATTTTTCGGCAAGTTTTATGGAATCGCGGACACTCTGCATATTTATTGCGTTGTTTATAACACCGCAGACGCCCTTGTTTTCAAATGATGACAAAACTTCATCAAGGTCATCAAAGAATTTTTCGTCATCATAATGGGCGTGTGTATCAAAAATGTTTGTAAGCATAATTATCTGATCCTTGCACCGTTGGGCATATCGTCAACGAAAATGAGTTTAACGTCTGTTTCGGAGCAGTCAGCAGCAAGAATCATACCGCAACTTTCAACACCGCAGAGTTTTGCGGGTTTGAGATTTGCAACAAGCACAATCTTTTTGCCGATGAGTGCTTCCGGCTCGTACCAGGCAGCAATTCCTGAAACAACCTGACGCGGAGTGCCTGTGCCATCGTCAAGCACAAGTCTGAGAAGTTTCTTTGCTTTCTTGATTTTTTCACATTCCTTGATTTGTGCAACACGCAGCTCAACCTTTGTGAATGTATCAAAATCAATCTCTGCAAGACCTTCAATCTTCGGAGTTTCTTCCTTTTTCTGTGCTTGATCCTGCTGTCTGATAAGTTCAGCAAGGAATTTTTCAGCATCAATTCTGGAGAACAAAGGTGTTGCAGTGCCAACGTTGTTGCCGGCCACAAGACCGCCAAAAGCGGAAAGGGATTCGTAAGAACGAACCTCAGTGTTGAGCTGTTCAAAAATGCTTGTTGCAGTGTCAGGCATAAACGGTGTGAGCAAAACTGCAAGGTAACGGATTGATTCAAGCAAGTTGTAAAGCACAGTGCCAAGACGCTCTGTCTTTGCTGCGTCCTTTGCAAGCGCCCACGGCATTGTTTCGTCAATGTATTTGTTGCTGCGTCTTGCAAGGTTGAAGATTGCGTCAATTGCGTCAGAAATTCTGTATTCGCTCATAAGTTTCTCAACCGTGCCAACAGTTTCAAGAGCGAGTGATGAAAGTTCGTTGTCAATGTCCTCTTTTGCAGTCGGAGCAAGTACCTTGCCGTCAAAGTATTTGTTGCTCATTGCAATTGTACGGTTGACAAGGTTTCCGAGTGTGTTTGCAAGGTCGGAATTGAATCTTTCAATAATTGTTTCATACATGATTGAGCCGTCAGAAGTGTAGGGCATCTCGGAGAGAAGGTAGTATCTTACAGCGTCAACACCAAACTGCTTTACAAGGTCGTCAGCGTAGATAACGTTGCCTCTTGATTTGCTCATCTTGTCTGTGCCGAAGAGCAACCACGGATGGCCAAACACCTTTTTCGGAAGCGGCTCACCAAGAGCCATAAGCATAATCGGCCAGTAAATTGTGTGGAAACGAACAATGTCCTTGCCAACAATATGAACGTCAGCGGGCCAGTATTTCTTGTATTCATCACTGCTTCCGTCGGGGTCATAACCGATTGCGGTGATGTAGTTTGAAAGCGCGTCAATCCATACGTAGATAACGTGATTGTCATCAAAAGTTACGGGGATACCCCATTTGAAAGAAGTTCTGGAAACGCACAAATCCTGCAAACCGGGTTTGATGAAGTTGTTTATCATTTCTTTTTTACGGCTTTCAGGATAAATGAAATCAGGGTTATCCTCAATAAACTGTTCAAGTTGTTTCTGATATTTTGAAAGTTTAAGGAAGTACGCTTCCTCCTGCGCAGGTTTTACAGGTCTGCCACAGTCGGGACATTTGCCATCCTCAACCTGAGCGGAAGTCCAGAAACTCTCGCATGGTGTGCAGTAAAGACCCTCGTAAACGCTCTTGTAAATGTCACCATTGTCATAGAGTTTTTTGAAAATCTTCTGTACAGTCTTTTCGTGTTGCTCATCGGTTGTTCTGATAAAGCGGTCATAAGTTGTGTTAAGCAAATCGCAGATTTCGCGGATTTCGCCTGCAATTTTATCAACGTACTGTTTCGGTGAAACGTTTTCAGCCTTTGCAATTTCTTCAATCTTCTGACCGTGCTCGTCAGTACCTGTGAGGAAGAAAACGTCATAACCCTGCAAACGCTTGTATCTTGCAATCGCATCAGTCAGCACGATTTCGTAACTGTTGCCGATGTGGGGTTTGCGTGATGTGTAAGCGATGGCGGTTGTAATATAAAATTTCTCTTTCATAGCAGAGTCCTCCTTTATGTTAGGGTATATATTATACAATTATATAGTTTTTAACAGAAAAATACAAGTTATCCGACATATAAATTTTCAGTAAGTTCCATCGCGCAAGGTTGTGCGGAGGGGGATGAAAGTGCGAAAATATCCGTCAGTTCAATTTCCTTTTCAAACAATTCTTTAGCAAACGTATTGTCAAGTTTGAGAATGTGTGACGGTTTTGTGATTATCGGAATGGACGCTGAATCCTTTGCTTTTTTGATTATTTCGCGACCATTTTCATTGAGTGCAAGTATCCTTGCGTATGGTGGCGGTTGCGATGAAAAATGGGAAGTAAGACCTAAAAAAGAACGCATTATAATTCGTCTTATTCTTGCGTGAGTGTATCGTTTTGTCTTGATTTTATCAAGCATTTCTGTGACGTTACCGCTTGATTTTACAGCGTCAATTATTCGGTTTTCAAGCCCCTCTGAAACGTCTTCAATCTGCCTTAAATCGTCCGCTGACAAGGTGCGTAATTTTGACAGAATGGCAAGTTCAAGCCGTCCTGAACAGCAGGGGGATTTGCCCGATGAATGCGACTGTGAGAGCAGGTCGTACGTTGCCTGCGGCACATAGCCTTTGATAGCGTCAACACCTTGATTTATCAATGTTTGACGAATGACAGAAGCCGATGCAAACTCGCCGTTTTTCTCATCACTGTCGTGTAAAACTCCGACTCTTTCAATAGCACACGGAGTAATTTTATATCCTGATTCTATAATCGATTTTACGTACTCCACAGCCAGCAGATTGTTGGGATATTGCAGTTCATTTCCGTACCCGTCACCAAGGATTTTTCTGACCGCTTTTTCGCACGCGTTCGGGTATGAAATTCCCTCATTCACTGCGGCGGAAAAATGCTCAGCATATTCTTCCGAAAGCATAGCGTTTGCAACGGATTTTATTGCCTCAACGTCGCCACATTCGCAGCCGAAATATATCTCATCAACGCATCCAAGAGCGTTCAGGATGTACGTTGCCGATTGTGCAAATCCCTGTGCGGAAGACAGCGCATAAGGGGAGGGTAATTCAATAACTAAATCAACCCCGTTCATAACCGCTGATTTTGCTCTTTCCCATTTTGAAGTTATGGCAAAATCACCGCGTTGGACAAAGTTTCCGCTCATTACCGCAACTGTGTGGGTAACACCATTTTTTCTCATTTGCTCAACCTGATATCTGTGCCCGTTGTGAAACGGATTGTATTCAGCAACAACGCCTGCGATTTTCACGGCTTTACCCCCCCTTTGTGTCAACGGTTATATGATGTGCGTTAAAGGTTATTTTACTACCTGAAATATAAAATGTCAAACTAAACAATAAATTATAAAAAAATATAATATTTAATTAAAATATATCTTGAAGATATAGAAGCAAAGTTGTATAATGTAAAATTGTATAAAAATGTGTTTTTCAACAAGGAGATGCTCGTT
>JAZQTF010000176.1:0-4734 GCA_045630445.1 Acutalibacteraceae bacterium | reverse complement strand
AGCCCTTCGTAATCCGTGCGGTTGTTGTGGGTGTGCTTGTTTCTCTTTGCGCGGCACTTCTGGGCGTTGTGCTTGTGCTTAAAAAATACTCTCTCATCGGTCACGGCCTTGCAGACGTTGGTTTTGCAAGTGTTGCACTTGCGCTTGCGCTGGGGCTCAACCCGATGTATATTTCACTGCCCGTAGTGCTTGTTGCGTCATTCATCATTATGGCAGTAAGTCAAAAAAAGGGTGTTTCGGGTGACACCGCAATCGGCGTTGCGGCAACAACATCCCTCGCAATCGGCATTATGATAACCTACCACAGCAAAGGCTTTAACGCTGACATTTCGGACTATATGTTTGGCAGCATCACCGCTGTTACAAAAACCGATATCATTATGAGCATCATTATGTCAGTAATTGTAATCACTGTTTACATTCTTTTCTACAACCGCATTTTCATCATCACCTGCGATGAATCATTTGCAAAAGCATCGGGAATCAACGTTTCAGCGTATCGTTTCCTGATTTCATTTCTCACCGCGCTGACAATCGTTATGGGTATGAGGATGATGGGCAGCCTTCTCATTTCAAGCCTTATCATTTTCCCCGCAGTCACTGCAAGGAATTTTGCAAACAGCTTCAAATCCCTTGTAATCTCATCCGCAATCTGTTCAATCGTGTGCTTCCTTGTGGGCATCGTGCTTACAATCTGCCTTGATTTGCCAACGGGCGCGGGTATCGTAATCGTCAACGCAGCGGCAATGATTCTTTCATCAATTTACGGAAAAGTGCTGAAGAAAAATTAAACATAAAAATACTCCCGACGGATTTCCATCGGGAGTTTATTTTTTAGTTTGCAAGTTTGAGAATTGCCGTTACATCGTCACGGGTAAGCTTTACAAAGCAACCCGTTGTGCCTCCGTCCGCAATCTTCATATTATCAACAATCTTCGGGATGTCGCGCACGTTTGCACCGATTGCCGCAAGAGTTGTGGGCATTCCGATTGACTGCAGGAATTTTTCAAAACGTTCAATTCCCTCAACAATTGTTTTTTCGGGATGCTCAAAATCCATCTGACAACCCCAGACCCTGACAGCAAACTGCAGGAATTTGTTTGTATTCTTTGTCATTACGTATTTCATCCATGCAGGTGCAACAACCGCAAGACCTGCACCGTGAGCAACGTCATACAGTGCGGAAAGTTCATGCTCAATCTGATGGCTTGCCCAGTCCTGCTCTCTGCCGACACCGCAGACATTATTGTGTGCAAGCATACCCGCCCACATAATATTTGCCCTTGCTTCGTAGTTGTTGGGGTTTTTGATTGCGATTGGTGTCTCCTTAATCATTGTGAGAAACAACGCTTCACAAAGTCTGTCGGTCACTTCAACATCGGGAGTGTTTGAAAAATACCTCTCACAGATGTGCATAATTATATCAGTTGCACCCGATGCCGTCTGATACGCGGGCAAGGTGCAGGTAAATTCAGGATTGAGTACGGAGAATTTAGGACGGAGCAAATCACTGCCTGCGCCCCACTTTTTCTTCTTTGTTTCGTGTGTGATTACTGTGTTGCCTGAGCCTTCACTGCCTGCCGCCGCAATTGTCAGCACTGTGCCGACAGGAAGTGCGTCAGTAATCGGCTCACCGCAGAAGAAGTCCCAGAAGTCACCGTCATATTTTGCGCCCATTGCAATTGCTTTTGCGGTGTCAATTGAGCTGCCGCCGCCAACCGCAAGGATAAAATCAATGCCGTCACGCTTGCAGATTCTGATGCCCTCATATACAAGACCGCTTCGCGGATTCGGCTTTACACCGCCAAGTTCACTGTAAAAAATGCCGTTGCTTTTAAGGCCGTCAGTAATTGTTGCATAAAGGCCGGACTTTTTGATTGAGCCGCCACCGTAAACGAGCAAAACTCTGCTGCCGCCAAAACGGGTCACAAGTTCAGGCACTTTCTTTTCAGTGCCTCTGCCGAATGAAAAATGAGTCGGTGAATAGAAAGTAAAATTATTCATAGATAAACCTCCGTACAAGAAGAATTTTCATCACAAATTTCATTATAAATTAAACTGTCGGCTTATGCAAGTAATATGCAAAATTTTACAAAGTGCCAATATTGACAAAGAATAGCCGTTGTGTATAATTATAATGAATAATTATATATAAATATGTTTATGTATTAAAATAATTAAAAGTCCGGAGAGTAAGTTATGATATTTTCAACTTCAATCTTTCTTTTTGCTTTTCTGCCCATCGTTTTGCTGGGCAACTTTGTTATATTCAAAAAATGGAGAACAGCACAAAACATCTTCCTCTTCCTTGCGTCGCTTTTCTTTTACGCGTGGGGCGAGCCGGTTTTTGTGCTCATTATGCTTTTCTCAATTTTTGCAAACTGGCTTTTCGGTCTGCTTGTTGTTAAAAAAACGGACAAGTGGTATCAACGCCTGATACTGACGCTGACCGCAGTTGTCAACCTTGCGATTTTGTTTGTTTTCAAATACCTTATGTTTACGCTCACAAACATCAACGCGCTTTTCGGCAGTGACATCACAGTACCGAGTATTACTCTCCCCATCGGCATTTCATTCTTTACTTTCCAGGCAATGAGTTACGTTATTGATGTTTACAGAGGTCACGGAGAGGTGCAGAAAAATCCGCTCAACGTTGGTTTATACGTCGCATTTTTCCCGCAACTTATCGCAGGACCTATTGTAAGATATGAAACAATCGCTGACCAGATTAAAAACCGCGTTGAAACTCTCAACGATTTCTGCGAAGGTCTTTGCCGTTTCATTGTTGGTATGGCTAAAAAGATGCTCCTGTCAAACACAATGGCAATCATCGCTGACGCCGCCTACGCTAACAAACTCACTGAGGGCGGCAGCATTTCCGTTGCGTTTGCGTGGCTTGGCGCAATTGCTTACACTTTCCAGATTTTCTTTGACTTCTCCGGTTACTCGGATATGGCAATCGGTCTTGGCAGAATGTTTGGTTTCCATTTCCTTGAAAACTTTGACTATCCCTACATCTCCTCCTCCGTTTCGGAATTCTGGAGAAGATGGCACATCTCACTTGGCACGTGGTTCAGGGATTACGTTTACATTCCGCTTGGCGGAAACCGTGTGAAATCAAAGGCTCGCCTTGTGTTCAACCTCTTTGTTGTGTGGTTCCTCACAGGTGTGTGGCACGGCGCAAACTGGACTTTCATCACGTGGGGTCTTATGTACTTTGTGCTTCTTATGATTGAAAAACTCACAGGGTTTGACAAAAAATTCAACAACGTTTTCGGCATGATAATAAAGCGGATTTACACCCTTTTCTTCGTTGTAATCGGATGGGTTATCTTCCGCTCGGACAATCTTGCATACGCTATCGAATACATAAAATCAATGTTTGGTGCGGCAGGAAATATGCTCAGTGAATCCGCATTCCAACTCTATTTCTCAGAGGGTATTGTATTCCTTATTGCTGCGGTTATTTTCTCAATCCCCGTCACAAAAGCAATCACAAAGAAACTGAGCAACAAACCCGTTTTGTATGAAACATTACGTGCGGTATCACTGATTCTGATACTCCTTCTCTCGCTTTCATACGTCACAAAGAACGCCTACAACCCGTTCATTTACTTTAATTTTTAAGGAGGGACGCAGGTGAAAAAGATACGCAGTGCGCATATTATTGCAATCGTTTTCGGCATTGTTATGATTATCGGCATAACCGGTTTCTTCAACGTCAGGACTTTCCTTAAACCGATTTACAGCACTTTGTTTTTCAGTTGGGACAGTGAAAAAACTGTTGCAAAAAATATATCAGCAATTGAAAAGAATATTGAATCAATCGTCAATGACAACGTTGGCCTGAAATCACAGTACATTGAACTCAATGGTCTTGCCCAGAAACTTGCCGGCAAGGACATTATTGAGGACGCAGACGCTGCATCAACCGTAATCAAACTTGACAACGGCTACGTAACATTTGTAATTGAGCAGGCGTCCGATGAGGTAATTGACGAAAGAGCAAACGATGTTGTGGACCTGAAAAACTATCTTGACAGTAAAGATATTGAATTCCTTTACGTGCAGGCTCCATACAAGAATGATGAACTTGACCCGCAGTTGCCCGTTGGAATTGAGGACTACTCAATCAGCAACTCAATGCGTTTTGTTTCCGCACTCAGAGAGAAAGGCGTCAGCACCCTCAACCTGATTGAGTGCATCCGTGAGGACAACCTTGACTGGTACAGTCTTTTCTTCAGAACTGACCACCATTGGAAGAATGAATCAGGCCTCTGGGCTTATGGCAAACTTGCTCAACACCTGAACGAAAGCTTTGGTTACAGCATTGATGAAAGCTCGTGGAATACGGACAGTTACACAATCACGCCCCACAAAAACGCATTCCTTGGCTCACAGGGAAAGCGCACAGGAAGCCTTTACGCGGGGCTTGATGATATCAGCGTGCTGATTCCGAAGTTTGAAACTTCACTCACTTATGACAATGACATCACAGACGTTCATCGTACCGGAAAGTTTGAAGAATCAATACTCTTTGCAGACAAGCACATCACAGGCAGTCTGTATGATGATTTCTGCTATTCAGTAAATCTTGACGGTGACTTCGGACGCCTTAAAATCACAAACAACCTTGACACAAGTGGCAAGAAAGTGCTTATTATCAAGGACTCCTTTGCAAACCCCGTAATAACTTTCCTTGCGCCGAATGTTGCGGAAATTGAGGTTGTTGAC
>JAZQTF010000175.1:0-5162 GCA_045630445.1 Acutalibacteraceae bacterium | reverse complement strand
CAATTCTCTTTGCGATTACGGGTCTTGCGAAAGAAGTACCAAGGAGATACTCGCCCTCATAAACTGCGCCAGCCTTCATTGTGGGGAATACGTAATCCTCAATGAACTCCTGATTGAGATCCTCAATGTAGAGTTTGGAAGCACCTGTTTTGATTGCTTTCTCTTCAAGGCCGTCAAGTTCAGTGCCCTGTCCTACGTCACCTGAAACTGCGATAACTTCACAGTTGTTGTAATTCTCCTTAAGCCACGGAATGATGATTGATGTATCAAGACCGCCAGAGTAAGCCAATACTACTTTTTTGATTTCTTTCATTTTTATCTCCTATCTGCCGCGATACGTCCGTTTTACCTTGCGGAGCAACTCCACCTGCGACAAGGTGGCCCTGCATTTTATCGGACGCAGTTACCGCTTTCAGCGAGCGGTTACGCTAATTTTGACACAATAAGAATATTATACACTGATTATACAAAAAATCAAGTGTTATATTGCATAAATATGCGGTTATTTTGAATATTATTTAATGAACTTTGCATATTGCATAGGCTTTATGCAACAATCCGTAATATTTATACCAAACTACTCCCCTATGCTGACAACAAAGTCATAGTCCTCTTTACACAGATTCTGCTGATTACCCTGAGAATCCACATAAACATTGACTTCGCCCTCAATGTCCTTGCCGCACATATCACAGGACGGCAGAGTTGTTGTGGTTGTGGTTGTTGTGGTGGTAGTTGTTGTGGATGAGTTTCCGCCAGCGTCAGCCGCTGAATCATTTTCAGGCGCACGGCTGATGAAAACCGCCATAACGATAACGACAACAACAAGCACGAGCATCACTATAACTTTTGTTCTTGTCAATGACTTGTCCTCCTGCGGAGCAATTCTTTGTTTACGTGCAAGAACTTCGGGCGGAATTTCCTTCGGCTCAGCCTTGACAGGCTCTGTGACAACGGGAGCCACTTTCTGCCTGACAGGTTTTTCCTGATTTTTCGGGCTTTCACGCTTTGCATTTTTCTTCATACTGGTGTAATACTCATCACCGATACGGTCATTGTAAAGCATGAGCGCAAGTTCTTTTGCACACCTTGTCCTGAATGCGATTGTGCTTTCATCACCAAGACGCCAGAAACGTTTTGTCAGCACGCCGTCCTCATTGGCGAGCGAGCCATAGATGAAAGAGCGTTTCTTTTCCTCATCGTAACTTTCATCACCGATTGAAACTGCAAGGTCAAATCCGCTTCTGTTACGCACCTTTTTGGCAAGTTCGGAAACTTCCTCCTGTGTGACCGCCTGAAGTTGCGCTGACGATGCACGAATCTTTTTGCACAACTCTCCCGCACGACTATCTGTCGCAAGGTAACTGACAATACCTGATGAATTTTCAGTGTCAGCAATTGCAAGTTGTTTACCCTCGGCTTCAAGTTCACTCATAAGAAGATGCGGAAGAATCGGACAATCAACGCCATAAACTCTTGACCTGTAAACCCTTTTGAGTTCTTTTACGATAAGGTCACTGCCCTGCTGAGCAAGTTCAGGAGTTGTGCCAACGGTTTCAAAATCAATTTCAAGTTCACCGTCAGTGTCGGTAACATAACAAGTTTTTGTGCCGCCCATTTCCCTGATTGAATTTTCAACAAGGGTTTTCGGAACACCTATAACACGCACTTTGCGTTTTGAAACGCACTCAATGTTGAGTTTGATTCCCGCCTTTTCAAGAACACCCTCAGTACGGATCATATCAAGCGGACTGAAAACAATGCACTGATCGCCACTTTTTAAGTAGTAGCCACTGAAAAGCGCATCCTTTGAGTCAAGCACAACGGAGCCTTTCGGAAAATGATCGTGGAGTTGAAACTCCTTATCATCCGCAAGTCTGCCGAGTTTCTTTGAAACCGAACTGTTTTTCACAAGTTCAAGCCCCAGAGACTTTGTGACAATCTTTTTAATCTTTATGTATTCACTTTTTGTTACAAGCACCAGTATCAGATTGCTTCTGTTTACCGCATCCGACAACGCTGTCAGAAGTTCATAAGACGTTGCAACCTGAGAATTACCGCCAAACAAGCCAAGCCCTTCAAGTGCTTTTTGCGAAGCATCAATCAACACCTGCTCACCCGCATCGGGACGGTAAGTTATCATCTCATTTTTCATTAAAATCCCCCCATCCGCAAAAATTGCTATTCAAGGATTTCATCGCCCGACTGCTCATTATCAGGCTCAGGCGGCTGAGTTGTTGTGGTTGTTGTTTCAGCGGCGGTTGTTGTGGTTGTGGTCGCCTCTGTTGTTGCTTCGGTTGTGGTGGTTGTATTTTCAGTTGTTGTCTGAGTCGTGGTCACAGTTGTTGAAGTTGTGGTTGACTGAGTTCTGGTTGTGGTTGTTTTCTTTTTGGTTGTGGTTGTTGTTTTCTTCTTTGTGGTTGTAGTAGTTGTGCTTTCATCCTCATCACCGGACTGCGTTGTGGTTGTTGCAGTAGTTGTTGTGGGCTTCTTTGTTGTGGTGGTTGTTGTGGTAGTTGTGGGTTTTGTTGCACCGATGTGCGGGTTTGTCTTACCGTTTGCATCGTACCACGCCTGAGGATACCTTGCGTCATTGTTGACAGTCACCTTTGAAACATCAACGCCTGCATCCTCACCTTCACGCACAAGTCTGCCGACAATTACAAGTCTTGCACCGTCAAAATCATAAGAGCAGGTTGAGAGAGTGAGGAATTTGTCACCGGGCTGAATATCAACATCAATGTCATACATTGAGCGGGCCTTTATCTGATAAACAAAATCATCATACTCTGCCTGAGTGCCGAGAGTTGAAGTGTAATTGAATACGTAACCGTTATCATCCTTTGCGTAAACATTGGTGATAAATACGGAAACAACTTTCCACTTATAACTGCCTGTCAGTGTGTCAAACTCAATCACGGGTGACGCCTTGTAGCCGCTCAGCTTTTTGTAAACGTCAAGTTTTGCAAACATTGCGCCGTTACGGATATGGTGACCGTAGATGGTTGTGTTTGTGTCAAAATTCTCTATGCCATCAAGCACGTTGTTTCTGTAATCAACAAACGGACAACCGTAAGTTGACTTGTATTTATAGAAGTTATATTCAAGATATTTATCATTGTCGGTTGTCTGCACTACGGGGAAATCAACCTCAGTGTTGTTGATTTTAATCCAGCCGACCATTTCCTGATTCTTTGCATAAAGTTCAGCGTATTTTGCAGTGATACCCTCAGGGAATTTGATGTTGGGATACTTTGCCTTGATTTCCTCAAGTGTGAGCGCCTCAACTTCGTCACGGATTTCATCACGCACTGCATCTTCAACTTCCTGCATTGTGGGGTCCATACCCTGCGCAATCATCTCTTTGAGTTTATCCTGGACTCTCTGCTCAAATTCAGTGTCAATAATATAATTCATTTTATCGTTGATGTCCTTATCAACCTGGCTTACACCGTCAATAAACTCAGACATCATAGATTCATTTTCCTTCTTGTCAATCTGATAATTGACAATATATATTGCACTGAAAACGAAAACAGCAAGCGCCGCGATGAAAACAATCTTTCTCACAACTTCTTTGAAAGAATCACCGCTCCAGGGCAAAATCGCTTTCAGAAAGCGTTTGAATACGCCCGGCTCTTTGTAGTTTTCAATCTCACGGATTGTTTTTTCATATTCGCTTATTGAGCCATCATCAAACTCAACTCCAACCGCGTCAAGATCAACTTCAACAACGCTATAACCGTCATTGACAGGTGCAGTTACTTTTTCCTCTACGGCAGGAGTTTCAATTTTCTTTTTCTTCCTACTCATAAGTTCCTCCTATTCGGGAATTTTCAATATAATTACAAACAAATTCCAACGCTTTTGCGGCAGTGTAAAGTCTGTTTTGTTCACGGCTGAGCCTGTGCTCACTCACATCAAGCAGTACGCATCCGCTGTCATCACCGCAACACATTGCAAAATAACTGACTCCTGCCCGGACATTTGCTTCTCCGCCCGGACCTGATGCTCCGGTTGTGCTGACCCCGATATCAGCACCCGATAAAGTGCTGACTCTTTTTGCCATTTCAAGCGCTGTCTGCTCACTGACCTGAGTAAAGCGACCGATTGTTTCTTCACTTACTCCAAGGACATTTGTCTTAATTCGGTTTGAGTAAGAAACAATGCCACACTCAAACACACCTGACGAGCCTGAAACATCGGTAATCAGTTTTGCAAGCAGGCCGCCCGTGCAGGACTCTGCAAAAGAAATCTTCATTCCGCACGATTTGAGAAGTCCGACCACACGGGCCGCATTCTCACGCGCGAGGCGTTCAAGAAAATCGGTATCAAATTCATTTATTGTTGATTTATCAATCATTATCCAAACCCCATTTTATCACACAACAAGATTAAACATCAATACCGTACACGTTAAAACCGTTCGACAAAAAACGTTTTATTCCGCTTTTATCATACGGAAATGAGTATTCGCAAGAGCCTCTTCAACAAGAGCCTCAACGTCAAGATTCTTTTCCTGCTCAATGACCGTTTCAAGACTCGGTCTGAGTTTCGGATGCTTCGGCACAAAGACTGTGCAGCAATCCTCATAAGGAAGAATTGAAGTTTCAAAAGTGTCAATATTTCTTGAAATGCGTACAATCTCATCCTTATCCATACCGATGCAGGGACGGAATACAGGGAGAGTTGTTGCGGCATCTGTGCAGCCGAGAGCAAAAATTGTCTGGCTTGCAACCTGACCAAGACTTTCACCCGTCACGATTGCCTGACAATCCTCCTTTGCGGCAAGACGCTCCGCAGTTTTCATCATCATACGACGCATAATGATTGTGAAATACTCCTCATCACAGCAATTCATAATGTCCTGCTGCGCTTTTGTGAAGTTGACAACGAAGGTCGGGATTCTGCCCGAATAACGTGCAACCTTTTTGAGCAAGGTCATAACCTTATCCTCTGCCTGCTCACTTGTGTAAGGCGGTGCGGAGAAATGAATTGCGACAAGTTCAAGGCCTCTCTTTGCCATCATCCACGCTGCAACGGGGCTGTCAATACCACCTGAAAGCAAAAGCATAGCCTTACCGTTTGAGCCTACGGGCATACCGCCCGCCCCCTTAAATGCACCCGCATGAACGTATGCGTTAGTTTCACGAAGCTCAATT
>JAZQTF010000174.1:0-1384 GCA_045630445.1 Acutalibacteraceae bacterium | reverse complement strand
AGAAAAGCGCAGAATTCAGCGGCGCAGTTGAATGCCTCGTTGAAATACAATTCATCCCTGAGCGAATCCTCACAGATTTCAAACTGAATTCGTCCTTGCGGATTGTAGTTGTATGAGCCGTTTGCACCGCTTCCCGCACTCCAGCACGCGATGTCAAACGGCAACACCTGATAGCATTTTACCTTGCCGTTTTTGTCCTTGCCGATATATGCGTGCGCAATAACGTACCAGTCCTCACGGTTGACGGAGTTGTTATAAACATTGACTCCTGTCTGACCGTCATCGGGCTGTACGTAACGTTTTAATTCAGGGTTGTTTGCACCCGTTGAATGAACAACAATTCCGGTTGGCGTCATCGGACGCGCTTCCTTGTAGCAGGGGCTTTTTGTTGCCATAACTTCGTAAAGAGTGAAGGACATTTTATTCCCCTCCGTTTTTGTTTTCCGTTGACTGCTTGCTGTCAACAAGACCTTCTCCGATGATGTAGGCGATTACGCTTGCGCCTGACATAATGATTCCTGCAATCTCCGTTGCAACCGTTTCCGACACACCGAATGCAATCACAAGCGGTGTCACAAAACCAACAACAGCAACCCAGAATTTTCTGCTTGTAAGTTTGTTGATAAGATTTGATTTCATAAATGCACACTCCTTTGTTATAACAGTACCGAACTCAATATTGCCGATATGAGTCCGCCCGTAAGTGCGGATATTATTGCGGTTATAATCTGCGATAACCTCGCTTTTGGCTGAGCCTCGATTTCTTCAATCTTATGCTCGTTTTTTGTCAGATGCTCGTTGATGTGTTTGAGTTCGGAGGTGAGAGTGATGAGTTGTTCGTTCATCGCCCTGATTTCATTTGTCACCTTACCCAAGGTATCAAGTTGCTTTTGCAGACCTTTAATCTGCTGCTCGTGTCGCTCTAATTTTACAATTGCTTCTTCCACAAGGCTCACTCTCCGTATTCGGCGGCATTCTCAATTTTCCAGTGGCGAGTGATTACCACCCCATCTTCATAATATGCATTGACAAATTGCGTGTCCACGTCGTGCGGCGGAATTTCATCGCTGACAAGAGTTTTGTAGCCTTCCCTGACGGCAAGGTCGGGATGAATTTCAAGGTATCGCGGCAGGTTGCTGATTGCTCTGCCGTCAATCATTCCGTTTCTGCGGCACGCCTGCACCTTTGTTTCGTCAATAAATCTGTACAGCATCAAATGTCATCTCCTTTCAAAAATTCTCCTGCGCCTGCATTGATGTAGAAGGGGCTGTCTGTGAGCGGACACACCGAGCCGCATAAATCATACATACCAACTGCACCGTCGCTTTCTCTGTAACAGGCAACCATATTTCTGCACAGTATGGGGTTGTCAACGCCGTCATAA
>JAZQTF010000173.1:0-6365 GCA_045630445.1 Acutalibacteraceae bacterium | reverse complement strand
GCCCTCAAAGCCTGACGCGTTGCGATAATCCTTTTCATCAAGTTCAGTGCCTTTGACTACGGAAATCGGCAAGAATGTACATCTGCCCGCGTTTGAATTTTTAAGATACTGAATTGCACGCTTTGCATCATTTTCGTTATCAGTGACAACGTGCTGCATTGCTGCACCAAGAGCGGTTTCAATTGCAACTTCAAACTTCGGCTGAGTTTTGATAAGCATTGAAACCGTGCCGTGAATGCCACGCAATTCACCGTGCTTTGAACGGGCCATCACAGCCTTTACACTGCCGAAATAACCCTCCATATTCTTTTCAAGTTCCTCAAGGTTCGACGCCTTATGAGAAACACCTGCAGCATTGATTTTCAGGGATTCATGCTGCTCCCTGAGTTTTGCAAGTTTTTCCTCCTTGGTTGTGAGAAGCCGCTCATAACCGGATGAGGAATTTTTAAGTTCTGTAAGGAAAGCATCGTTTTCCTTATATTCTTTTTCAACCTGCGCTTTCTGCTCATTGAGAAGTTTCAGGTTTGAATCCTTGCCTGTAAAGCCCTGCTCAATGAGAACAAGTCTTGCGCCGATTTCATCAAGGGATGAAGCAGCGGTTGAAAGTTCAACTCTCTTGTCAGACAACGCGATTGTTGCACGGGAAAGTTCCATTGAAATCTTTGCCATATCACGGCTGACACTTTCGCCACCGAGAATGAGCGCATCAAGTTTTGCCTTATCTGAATCAAGTTCAGAAAGAAGTTTTTCAAGGCTTTTACGCAACTCGTCGCCTTCCTGCGCTCTGTCCGCCTTTTCTCTTTCCATCAACTGCTCGCTGCCAAGCGCACTCTCGGCATCCTTTAAGATACGGTCAATTGTGCCGTTGTTATGTAAAATCGTGTTTTCTATTACGGCTTTCTGAGCCTCCTTCTGCAAGGCGCTCTCCTCAATTTCCGAAATAGACTGACGAATCTGCTCAACTTTGAGAGTTTTCTGTCTGATATTTTCAATTACTTTTTCAAGTTCCTGCTCAATTGCGGTCAGTTCATTCTCCGCAGTTTCATACTGTGCGGAAGCGTAGGAAATCTTTTTCTCCTGCTCCCTTATCTCTGTCTTGTAATTTTCAAGACTATAAAGCCAGAGGCCGATTTCAAGTTCTTTCTTCTCACCCGCAAGGACGATGAACTTTTCCGCTTTCTCCGCCTGCTCTTTAAGCGGGCCTACACGGCTCTCCAACTCGGCAAGAATGTCACGCAGACGGACAAGATTTTCTTCCGCCTGATTGAGTTTCTTCTGCGCGTCGGCACGGCGGTATTTGAAGCGGGAAATACCCGCAGCCTCGTCAAAGATGTCCCTGCGCTCATTTGCGCGGGAAGATATGATGTCGGCAATTCTGCCCTGACTGATGATTGAGTAACCGTCACGGCCGATACCTGTATCCATAAAAAGTTCGTGGATATCACGCAGACGGGAGGACTCACCATTGATTTCATAGTCGCTCTCGCCCGAGCGATAATAACGTCTTGTGACAACAATCTCATCACAGTCAAGGTTTGCACTGCGGTCAGTGTTATCAAAAACAAGACTCGCCTGAGCGTAGCCCATCTTTTTTCTCTTTTCAGTACCGCCGAAGATTACGTCCTCCATCTTCGCACCACGCAGGGACTTTGTGCTTTGCTCACCAAGCACCCAGCGTACCGCATCGGAAATGTTACTCTTTCCGCTTCCGTTAGGGCCGACAACGGCAGTTATTCCGGAATTGAACTCCAACACCGTTTTATCGGGGAAGGACTTGAATCCCTGCATTATCAATGATTTCAGTATCATTACTATTCTCCTGACTGAACTTCGTACTTGTTAAGTCCGTTTCTTTCTTTGACTATACAGTCATAACCCAATATTTTAAGGGCGTCTGTGTTTGCCCTTTTCTGCCCGATCATTTTTGAAAGGCATCCGTTTGCAACGAAAAGCGTCTTGCTCCCCTTTTGTGTGCCAAGCAGGACTTTCTTTGCGTTTTCAAGGTAAATTCTGCTCTCGCACAACTCCCTGAATGCAGGATGATAAACTCCCGCAACATAAGTTTCCTCCACGTTACCGCCCGAATGAAGCCCGAGTCTGATAACTTTTATGCCCTTGTTTTCAAACATCAGAAGAAGTTCTGAACAAAGATTTACCGCACTTTCAAGTGACGGCGGAGAATACTTACCCTCACGGTATAACTGACACAGTTGTGTGTTTTCAATCACAACCGTTGGATAAATCCTGACTGTGTCGGGAGAAAGAGCAATAATCTTTTCCGCGGTTTCAATATCCGTTTCATCGTCAGAGCCGTACATTCCCGTCATCATCTGAAGTCCGAGTTCAAAACCGTAAGACTTTATGAGTCGGCTTGCCTTTGCAACACATCCGCTGTCATGCCCTCTGTTATTCATTGAAAGCACTCTGTCCGACATACTCTGCGCGCCGAGTTCAATTGCCGTTACTCCGTAAGATTTAAGCGTTTCAAGAATTTCCTCCGATATTTTATCGGGTCTTGTGGAAATTCTGATGCCTTTGAATTCTCCCGTCTTTACCCGCTCATAAGCAAGGCTGAGCAAGGCTAACATATATTTTTCATCAATCGCTGTGAAACTGCCGCCGAAAAAAGCAATCTCCGCATACTTTGAGTTTTCACCCAGAGTACGCCTTGCAGTTTCAATAGCGGTTTTTGCATTTTCAATAACGTCACCGTAAGCGCCCGTTATGCTGTGCTGATTGCAAAACGTGCATTTCCGGGGACATCCGAAATGCGACACAAAAATTGACACATTCGCGTTTTTCATCTTAAAGTCCCATAAGCGCAAGCGCTTCTTTTGCAGCAGCCTGCTCCGCCTGCTTCTTGCTTCTGCCCGTGCCCTTGCCGATTATATTGCTGTTGAGGTGTACTTCCACCTCAAAGTTTTTTGCATGGTCGGGGCCACTTTCGCCAACAAGGATGTATTCAATTTTTTCTCCCGGATTCTTCTGAATGAACTCCTGAAGCAGAGTTTTATAATCCTTGAACTGTGAACTATTCTGCGAAAGTGCAGGGATGATGAATCCATGTATAAATTTTTCTGCCGCAGGTTTACCGCCATCAAGATAGATTGCGGCAATCACCGCTTCAAACGCGTCGGAAAGAATTGAGGGGCGTTCATTACCGCCCGTCTGCCTTTCACCCTTGCCGAGCAAAATCTCATCACCAAGGGCAATCTGACGCGCAAAACCCGCAAGTGAGTTTTCACACACAAGCGCCGCACGTAATCGGGTCAATTCTCCCTCCGCCTCGGAGTAATGATTGAAAAGATACTCCGCAGTCACAATTCCAAGAACGGAATCGCCAAGAAATTCAAGCCTTTCATTTGACTGCATTTCTCTTCTGTACTCATTTGCATAGGACGAATGAGTAAGCGCAGACGTCAGCAAAGACGGGTCTTTGAACTGATAACCTATTCTTTTTTCAAAATCAGTCATTGCTTACTTTCTCCTTTTCAAATGCTTGTTGCATACGGTTTGCAATATCATTCTTCACGCACTCCATAGCCTGACGGATTGAGTTTTTGATTGCTCTTGCATCGGATGAGCCGTGCGCTTTGACAACGGTCTTTCTAACACCGACTATCATCGCTCCGCCGTACTCTTTATAATCAAACTTTGCTTTGAGTCCGTAAACGCTGGACTTTACAAAAAGCGCACCGATTTTTGTTTTGAGGTTGCAGGTGAGCGCTTTTTTGAGATTGTTGAGAATAAACTTTGCCATACCCTCGCTCATTTTGAGCATAACGTTTCCTGTAAATCCGTCAGTAACGGCAACGTCGCAACCGCCAAGGAAAAACTCTCTTGCTTCCATATTGCCGATGAAGTTGTAGTCACCCTCATTTTTCATAAGGTTGTAAGCAGCAAGTCTTAACTCGTCGCCCTTTGTTTCCTCTGTGCCGATGTTGACAAGCGCAACCCTCGGCCTTTCGATGCCGAAGAATGAGGACATATACACATCACCGATTTTTGCAAACTGATGAAGCATCTCCGCTCTGCACTCGGCATTTGCACCGCAGTCCATAAGAAAAGCGGGGCCTGAATCAGTTGGCATAACCATTCCGATTGCGGGACGCTTTACGCCTTTGATTCGCTTTACGATGAATGTTGCGCCAACTGTGAGCGCGCCTGTGCTGCCCGCAGAAACGAAAGCATCACCAAGTCCGTCAGAAAGTGCTTTGAGTCCGACAGCCATTGATGTGTCACTCTTTGCTTTGAGGATTGAGGTCGGCTCGTCCTCCATCTCCATAACAGCGGGGGCATGAAGAATCTCCATACCGTCAAGTGAGATTGCGTTTTCTTTTGCAGCGGCTTTGATTTTTTCTTCGTCACCTGTGAGAATTATTTCTGCTTTATACTCTTTTACTGCGAGTGCGCAACCTTTAAGTATTTCAACGGGGGCATTATCGCCACCGAAAGCATCAACGATTATTTTCATTCTTCTCTCCCCTTTTCAAAGTAATCAACCGAGCGTTGAGCCAACGCTTCATATCTTAATTTCTTATCCCTTATATGCTCATCGAGGGGCGGCAGAATACCGAAGTTTGCGCCCATCGGCTGAAAGTCTGAAACTGATTCGTCACTGATATAAGCGGTCAACGCACCGCACATTGTAAAGCGGGGCAGACTTATCGGTTTCTCACCTTTGAGATAATTTACTGCATTGATACCTGCAAGAAGTCCTGACATTGCAGACTCCATATAACCCTCAACACCGGTAATCTGTCCTGCAAAATACAGCCCCTCTCTCTTTCTGAAAGAGAAATCAGCATTGAGCAGTTTTGGTGAATTGATAAACATATTTCTGTGCATCACTCCGTAACGCACAAACTCCGCATTTTTAAGCGCGGGAATGAGAGAAAAAACTCTTTTCTGCTCACCGAATTTAAGGTTTGTCTGAAAGCCCACAAGGTTATAAAGCTGACCTTGTGCATTTTCTTTACGAAGTTGAACAACCGCCCACGGTCTGTGGCCTGTCCTCGGGTCACGAAGTCCGACAGGTTTCATCGGGCCGAAGCGCATTGTGTCAGCACCGCGTTTTGCAAGCACTTCAATGGGCATACAACCCTCATACACATCCTTACGGATGTCAAAAGAATGAAGTTCTGCACTCTGCGCCGCAATAAGTTCAGAATAGAAAAGTTCATACTCCTCCTTATTGAACGGACAATTGATATAATCATCCTCACCACCGCGTTCATAACGCGAAGCGGCAAAAGCACAACTCATATCAATGCTTTCCGCAGTTACAATCGGTGCTGCCGCATCGTAAAAATTCAGAAACTCCTCCGAGCACAGCTCCTTTATCTTCTGCGCAAGCGGCTCACTTGTAAGCGGCCCTGTTGCCACAACGACAACTCCGTCAGGAATTTCACAACATTCCTCACTGACGCATTCAATAAGCGGATGCTCCTTTATCTTTTGCGTTACAAGCGCAGAGAACATATCTCTGTCAACTGCCAGAGCACCGCCTGCGGGGACCCTGCACTCATAAGCGCACGCAACAGTGAGAGAACCAAAATACTGCATTTCCTTTTTTAGCAAGCCTGCCGCTGAAGCAACACGCTCGGCCTTGAGCGAATTTGAACAAACAAGTTCTGCAAAACCGTCCGATTTGTGAGCGGGGGTTTTCTTTACGGGTTTCATCTCAATGAGTCTGACTTTGACGCCTCTGCTTGCAATTGCATACGCTGCTTCGCAACCCGCAAGCCCTGCTCCGATTACAGTAATTTCCATTCTCTCACCTCTTTTCTTTAAAAATTATCGGCTATTCTTCAGCCGGCTGTGCAGCCTTTCTGCCACGTTTCTTTGCTTCAAGCACCTTTTCGTAGCCACAACCCTCTCCTGCGCAATAAAGCACGTTACGCTTTTTGAAGAGAGTCTTTCCGCACTTCTCACACTTTGCTTCCTGCGGCTCATCCCATGTCATAAACTTACAATTCGGATAGCCTGCGCAACCGTAGAATGCTCTGCCGCTTCTTGTCTTTTTAACAACGATTTCACTGCCGCAGGTGGGACAAGTGCCCTTTGCTTTGTTGATAATCGGCTTTGTGTTACGGCATTCGGGGTAGCCGGGGCAAGCAAGGAATTTGCCCGTCTTACTGACCTTGACAACCATATTTCTGCCACATTTTTCACAGACAACGTCAGTTTCTTCCTGCTTGAGTTTGAGTTTTACACCCTCCATCTCAGCCTTGACCTTTGCAAGATTCTTTTCAAAATCATCGTAGAAAGTGTGGAGAAGTTTGATGTAATCAACTTCACCGCTCTGCACCTTGTCAAGGTCTGCTTCCATCTGCGCTGTGAATTTTGTATTTACAATCTTTGAG
>JAZQTF010000172.1:0-4968 GCA_045630445.1 Acutalibacteraceae bacterium | reverse complement strand
AAATGAATTGCTTCAATCATCATACCTCTTTTCGAGTTCCTTAGCCATCTTCACATAATAGTTGAGGTTGTATTTTTCTCTGCTTGCATCAAGGATATCTCCTGTGTAGCAGATACATGCTTCTGCAATCTTACCCTGGTTAAGAGTTTCATCCAAAGCGACTTCCATGCCCTGTATCCAGTTCAGTGAGTCAAAGATTCTGAATACATCAATGCCTGCTGCAGCAGCTTCTTTGATGAACTCTCTGATGAGGTTGTCAGGGTAGTTTGCGTAACCTACTGCGTTTGCGCCTCTGAGAAGCATCTGGAAGGGAATGTTCGGGATTGCTTTTCTGAGGATTTCAAGACGCTCCCACGGAGACTCGTGGAGGAATCTGTAAGCAACGTCAAATGTTGCGCCGCCCCACATTTCAAGTGAGAATGCATCTGCAAGAGTGTCAGCGGTGTAGCCTGCAATCTTCTGGAAGTCACGTGTTCTTACTCTTGTTGCAAGAAGTGACTGATGAGCATCACGGAAAGTTGTATCTGTTACAAGAACTTTCTTCTGGTCAAGAACAAACTTCTTAACAGCATCAGGGCCTTCTTTGAGAAGGAGCTGTCTGAGACCATCTCTCGGATTACCGGAAGAAGGCGGAACAACGGGTGTTTCGTATGTTTTAACTTCGATGGGAGCATTTACTGCTTTCTCACCGATGTAAGTAAGGATCTTGTTTGCACGGTCTTTAGACTCGTCAAATTCAAAGAGCTGGGGATTCTGATCAATGAATCCTGTGTTACAGTTACCGGAAATAAAGGTCGGGTTTGTGAGGATGTTCTTGAGATAGGGGATGTTAGTCTTAACGCCTCTTACACGAACTTCGCTTACAGTTCTGAGAGCCTTCTTAACAGCGCCTTCAAATGTGTTGTCACGTGTTGTGATCTTTACAAGGAGGCTGTCATAGTACGGAGAAATAACTGCGCCTGCGTAAGCGTTACCTGCGTCAAGTCTTACACCGTTACCGCCGCCTGAACGGTAAACTGTGATTTTACCTGTATCGGGAGCAAAGTTGTTTTTCGGGTCCTCTGTTGTAACACGGCACTGAACAGCAAAACCGTTTACTCTTACATCATCCTGAGACTTGATACCAATTCTGGGATCAGAAAGCGGAACACCGTCAGCAATGAGAATCTGAGCACGAACGATATCAACGCCCGTAACTTCTTCAGTTACTGTATGCTCAACCTGAATTCTCGGGTTCATCTCAATGAAGTAGTGGTCGCCGTTTTTGTCAACGAGAAACTCTACTGTACCAGCACTTGCGTAGTTAACTTCCTTAGCGATTTTTACAGCGTCTGCAAGGAGAGCCTGACGCTTGTCTTCGGGAAGTGTGAGAGAAGGTGTGAACTCAACAACCTTCTGGTAACGTCTCTGGAGTGAACAGTCACGCTCGTAGAGATGAACAACGTTGCCGTGTTCGTCTGCAAGGATCTGAACTTCGATATGTTTAGGCTCTTCGATGAATTTCTCCATGAAGATATCGCCACAGTTGAATGCTTTGATTGCTTCGCTCTTAACCATTTCAAAAGCAGCGGGAAGTTCTTCAGAGTTGCTTACTCTTCTCATACCACGTCCGCCGCCACCAGCTGCAGCCTTGAGGATTACAGGGTAGCCGTAGCTTTCAGCTCTTGTGATAGCATCCTGAACGTCTTTAAGCGGATCAGTGCTGCCGGGAACAGTGGGAACGTTGCATCTGATTGCAAGTTCTTTAGCGTTGAGTTTGTCACCCATCTGATTGAGAACATCGGAAGACGGACCAATGAACTTGATGCCGTTTTCTTCACATGCTCTTGCAAACTCTGCATTTTCAGCAAGGAAGCCGTATCCGGGGTGGATAGCGTCAACGTCTCTTTCTTTAGCAATTCTGATGATGCCTTCAATGTCAAGATAAGCGCCAAGAGGAGTCTTATCTTCGCCGACAAGATAAGATTCGTCGGCCTTTGTACGGAAGAGGTTGCAAACGTCCTCCTTAGAATAGATAGCAACGGTATTGAGAGAAAGGTCATTACATGCTCTGAATACGCGGATTGCAATTTCACCACGGTTAGCAACCAAGACTTTTTTAATCTCTTTGTTAGCCACTTTAATATCACCTCATATAGAAATTTGTGAAAAGAACATTCTACATAATTGTACGATATTCGTACAATTTTTTCAAGCATAATTATTAAAAAATGTACTTTGAAATGGAAATGTTCCAAAATTTATTAGTTTTAACCAATCAATATATTGTGTATTCGTCAAAATATATAACAATGTACGAAAAGTTATATGATTTGCAATAACTATTGGGGTGTAATTATTGAAATACGTGTTAATTGATTGGTAAAAGCTTTGGTATTATGGGGTTTATACACCTTAATGAATTTCAAGATCCACACAGGAACTGAGTTTGTCACCGTTTTCGTTTACAGCAATTGATTTGACTCTGAAACTTCCGTCAGGTGAGAATGTGCACTTGAAAGTATCATCTGGTGTTTCATTTGATTTGTAAATGTTTTTCCATTTACCGTCAATCTTTTTAAGCACTGACCAATAGTATCTGAGGTCAGGTGCACAGCACTCGTTACTGAATGTGTAGGTTTTACCTTCGTTTGTGTAAGTAATCTCTGTGATGTTGTTTGTTACTTTGTTGAGAAGTTGACCATTGAATCCCTTTACTTGTTCGCGATATTCCTGGCCGTTGGAGTCAACCATTATTGCAAAGACTTTGAACGGATCATTTGTTTTGAATGTGTATTTGAACGAGTTGTTTTTTGATAAAGGTTCACAATGGAGCAAACTGCCATCTTCGTTATAAATTTCCCAGCCGAACTGAGTATCTGAATCTGTTGCCGAACGGTTGATGAAATTGATTACATTATTATTCTGTTCTGTTGCAATTGACATTGCACGCAATCTGTCGGAGGGAGCAAGTTTGATTGAAAACTTTTCGTTGTTATATCCGACAATGTCAAAAGAATATGTTCCGGGATTAAACTTTATCTTTCTTGTACAGTCAAGTTTTTCAGGAGTTTTGAGTACAGAAATCCGAGTAATGATGTCAACGTTTGAACCCGAAACATCAAACTTCAATGTTGTTATGGGAGCAAGAGTGTTCATCTTGTTTGAAACCATGCCATAGCGACATTCATTGTTTTCGCCATAATATTGCGTTACAGACGTGTTGGCAAGGTGCTGGGTAATGCTTACGTAGTAGTCAGCGTCATTCATTTTAAGAAGAACTTCACAATCGGTCGCACTTACTACGGACATATTTTCACCAAGATGGAAGAGCTGAGAATAGGTATGCGTGTCATCAGAACGAATATTGTCAAAAAGGATTATCGTTTCGTCAAACGCATAAAAATGTCTGTCAATTTCTACTCCGCTGTATGCGTTGTTGAATCCACCGGCATAGTTATAGAAACCATTGTTTACGTTATGTGCAAAGAATCCTGTTGTTTCAAAATGGCTGGGGGAGATTGGGTAGGATTGATTATCTACAATAACGGTATTGTGCGCAAAAGCGGATGTGAAATAGTTTCTGTATTTGCTTGTTGATGAGTATGTGAAAACACCGGAATCAATAAAAATATCATGACTTTTACACTGCATCATGAATGAAAGGTCATCAGCGTGTTTGTGATTCATTGAAGTGTATCCTGATTTGAACATACACCACATTGAGTCGGTTGATCTCTTTTTGCCGGTGAAACTGTCTTCTCTTGCCCAGTATTGTCTTGTCGCCATATAACCTGACTTCGGGAATACTGCGGCTTTTTCAAGCGGCTTTTCACCTTCTCTGCAGCGAGTAACCGCAAACAGTAACGGACCACCGAGAGTTCTTGCTTCCGCTTTGGAAACTCTGTGAAGTTTTGAGTCGCCGATCATAGGGACAAATCCATCAGGTTTAAGCAAGTATGCAAGGTATTTTGTTGCTCTGTCAAAATCACCGAGTAATGTTTTTCCGTATTCATCACCAATCCAGTCAAGCAGACTTGCAATTTCTCTGAATAGTCTGATTGCGATTATGTGATAATCGTAGGAGTTTTCAACGGAGATCATTTCTTCTGTGAATGCATAGTTTCTTTGCACAACAAGTCTTTTCTTTGCAAGATCAATTAATTGTTGCTTCTTTGAATCGTTAAGAAACCATGCAAGATAGATAAGCGCTCTGTCCTGAAACACTCCGTGGTTGTGATTGTATGCATAGAGAGCGGGGTCGCAAAGATAATCAACATGGAGTTCAAGATGTTTGATGATTGATTTTTTGAAGTCATTGGGGAGCAATCCTGCTTCTGCAGTTACCAAAACATAATATATCAATGTTTCCACTCTTAACGCGATGCAGTGTTTGCCCATCATAGCCGGAGCTTTTTTGAATGAAATGGGGTCGGAGAAGAATTTGAGCCAGCTTTTGAGTAATTTTTCAGCAAAGACAACGTATTTTTCTTCACCTGTCATTTCATAGGCTTTTATTGCGTAGCCGATGGGGTAGAGTGAGAAAAGATACATCTGATATGTGTCTTTGGAATCGTCCGGAGGAATTCTCGCCCAGTCAAAATTGTCAAGTGTATAACCAACATAACTGGGGGATGACTTGATAACCTGCATCTCGCCTCTGAGCATATCTTCAGCAACAGCAATTACGTCCATTCCGCTTGGTCTTGGTGGATTATGTAATGAAAGAAATTCATCCTTTGTAAATCCGAATTTACGATTTTTTATCACGTGATCTGCACATCCTTGGGTATTGATTTTTAAGCGTACATAGTTAGATTTCATTATACTATAAAGACAAGATGAATTCAAGAACAAAATACAAATATATATTTATGTATATATTGCAGAAGATTTATTTAAAAAATATTAATAATTTTGTGTGTAAAATTCATAAAAAGTACAAGAATTATGTATTTGTGATTGTGTATAATTGTTAAGCATACAGAA
>JAZQTF010000171.1:0-4300 GCA_045630445.1 Acutalibacteraceae bacterium | reverse complement strand
CCCTTTGTTGCGGCGTTGTTTGCACTGCCGACAATGAGCGGCGCAAGGGCTTTTAACGCTGAATCATAATCAAAACCGCAACGCATCAATATATCAGTTCCTATCTTTGTAAGCGCTATCGGCAGATTGCTGACGAATACCGCCGCCGCATGATAGAGAGTTTTGTTCTGTGCGGAAATTGTTCTGACTGTATTGCCGAGGGATTCAAAAAAAGACTTCATTTCATTGGCTTTTTCTTCACTGCCCTCAATTGTGAAAACGCAATCTTTTAGAAGATGCACGCTTTTTTCTCTGTCACTTATTGCTTGTAACGGATGAACTGACAACGCATACACGCCACACTCCTCCGCTCCGTCAAACACAAGGGATGAGAGAGAGCCGCTGCAATGGCAGACGGTCTTGCCGCGGATTGAAAGAGATTTTATCTCGTTCCACACATCCGCAATCACGCCATCGGGAGTTGTGATGAAAACAACGTCACAAGCACTGACGAGTGATGAAACATCCGTATAAACTTTTGACTGTGTAAATTCTGCCGCAAAGCGAGAAGAACTCTCACTGCGGCTGTAATAGCCGACAACGTTACTGCTCGCGGAAAGATACTTTCCCAGTGACGAGCCGACTTTACCCGCGCCTATAAAACCGATTTTCATAATCATCGCCTCAAAATAAAAAACTCCACCGAATGAACGGTGGAGTCCTGATATTTGCACGAGCCAGAAAGCGCCATTCCCACAAGGGACGCCGCAATTCTTTAACCTATTCACCTACGGTGCAGTTCGCTCAGGATACCACCCAAAGCGGATTATAGCACACATTTTGGAAAAAGTAAAGACCCTTTTATTTTCAGGGCTTATCTGCCCTTGTTTTTATCATATATAATCTTAAGTCCCTCAAAGATGAGATTAGGACAATATGCCATCTCACGCTTACAATGCGGGATTATTCCCTGCGCAAAACTACCCGTTGCGACAACGGAGCATTGCTGACCGAGTTCTTTTTCAACTCTGTCACAAAGTCCGTCAAGCATTGAAGAAGTGCCGTAAACAACGCCTGACGCCATACAGTCAATTGTGTTTTTGCCAACAACTTTCTTCGGCGCGGCAATACTGATTTTTGGAAGTTGCGAAGTTTTATCCGCAAGCGCTTTGACGGAAATTTCAACACCGGGGCAGATGATTGCACCGATGAAGGAATTGTTGCCATCAATGATTGAAATCTTTGTTGCGGTTTCAAGATCAACAACAAGACACGGAGTTTCGAAACGCTTGCACGCGGCAACTGACAAAGCAACAAAGTCAACGCCGACCTGCGACGGTTCATCAACTCTTATATCAAGCCCTGTCTTAACACCTGGTCCGAGCATAAGCGGGACGCATCCGATTGCTTTTTCAACCGCATCCCTGATTGTGTTTGACATTTCAGGCACAACTGAACTGATGATTGCGCCGTCAAACTCATCCCTGTTGACAGAATAAAGAGAGAATATTTCAAGCATTTCTATTGCGTACTGGTCACGTGTCCTGTTTCTCACGCTTGACATCGCGGAAGTAAAAACAAGTTCATCACCTTTGAACGCGCCCATTGAAATGCGGGCGTTACCAACGTCTATTGTTAAAATCACAACTTACACCTACCATTTAAGATTATGAAGTTCACCCTCGCACAAAAGCCCTTCAAAATTCCACTGACGCAAAACTTCATAGGTGACAAGTGCGACTGTGTTTGACAGATTGAGGCTTCGTGCCTGATCAATCATCGGCACACGCAGACATTCGTCAGGATGCTCCTTTAATAACTCTTCGGGCAACCCCTTTGTTTCTTTGCCGAATATTATATAAGTTTCGCCACTGAAATTTTCTTCCGAATAAATCTTTCTTCCCTTTGTTGTAAGGAAATAAAAATTACCCTGATTCTTCTGAAAAAAATCTTCAACTGACGGATAGTACGTTATGTCAAGAAGATACCAGTAATCAAGCCCTGCGCGTTTGAGTTTCTTGTCATCAATCCTGAAGCCCATCGGCTCGATTATATGCAGACGTGCTCCGGTTGCGGCACAGGTGCGGGCAATATTGCCGGTATTCTGCGGTATCTCCGGCTCTACCAAAACTATGTTGAGTCTGTTCAACCATATCACTCCGTTTCTCCGCAATTATACAACAACAATTTACGTTTTACAATCTTTTATTTTCCAGTTGACAAAATAGAGTTGTTTTTGATAAAATATTTCATTATATATATCCGGAATGGGAGGAAAGAAAATGCCGATTAAAATTGACGACCGACTTCCTGCAAGGCTTACTCTTGAAAATGAAAATATATTTGTTATGACTCAGTCAAGGGCTATGTCACAGGATATCCGCCCGCTCCGCATAATCATCCTCAACCTTATGCCAAACAAGATTGAGACAGAGACGCAACTGCTCCGTCTGCTCGGAAACACTCCGTTGCAGGTTGAAGTTTCACTGTTGCAGGTAACTTCACACGATTCAAAGAACACCGCGAAAGAACATCTGCTCTCATTCTATCACACGTTTGATGAGGTTAAGGATCAATATTTTGATGGTCTTATCATCACGGGTGCTCCCGTTGAAAACCTTGAGTTTGAGGACGTTGACTACTGGGATGAACTTTGTGAAATAATGGATTGGGCAAAGAAAAACGTGTACTCAACGCTTCACATCTGCTGGGCCGCTCAGGCAGGTCTTTACTACCATTACGGCGTGCCGAAGTATCAACTCAGCGAAAAACTTTCAGGTATTTATGAGCATACGCCGCTTGATTTCAGGCATCCGCTTCTGAGAGGATTTGACGACGTATTCTACGCACCGCATTCACGATACACAGAATTCCGCAAGGAAGACATTGCGAAGATTAAGGATTTGCAGATTATTTCCTACTCCGCAAAAGCGGGAGTTCACATCGTATCGGATATGGATTGCCGCAAGTTCTTTGTAACAGGCCACTCGGAATACGATGCAGACACACTTAAAAAGGAATATTTCAGGGACCTTGAAAAAGGAATCAATCCGAATGTGCCTGAAAATTATTTTCCTGACGACAATCCTGAATTGCCGCCCGTTGCGGTATGGAAGGGTGTTGCAAATCTGCTGTTTTCAAACTGGCTCAACTACTTTGTATATCAGCAGACACCTTATGACCTTGCAAGTTTAGACAAAGACAATTAAAGCAAAAAGCAACGCAACCCTGCCATACAAGGTAGAGTTGCGTTTTTATATGGGTTTTTATTTTGGGTTTATTATTTGGGTTTTATTATATCTGGGGATGGGTTTATGACAAAAAAATCAAAGATGAAAGAGAGCGATAATGCTCTTTTTGCCGAACAAAAAAATAACGGACTTTATATTGCAAGGGGCATTGCGGCACTGCTTGTAATTCTTGGACACGCGGTGCCATTCAACAGCCTTGTTTTCCGATTTATCTTCTGCTTCCATATGCCGTTTTTCTTTATTCTTTCAGGAATTACAACCTCACTGCATCACAAAGAAGAAAAGTTCTTACCGTTTTTATTCAAAAAATTCAAGACACTTCTGATTCCCTGCTTTATAATCAGAATACTTTTCATTGTTGTTCAGCAGATAAAAATGGCAAGCTGGCAGGAACTTTTAATCAAGGTTTTCTGGAATAACGATCCGAATGCAGAATGGTTTTTGCCGACTCTGTTTTGCTCACAGATATTACTGTTCTTTTTTGTCAAGGCGATAAGGGCAATCAAGAATCTCAGTTGGAAACTTTTTCTTACGTTTTTCATACTTGCTACTATTCCTTCGTGCATTGACGGTATTCAGCGCTCCGAGTTATTTGCAGCGTTGCCTTTCAAGGCGGACACACTGCTTGTCAGTTTCTGTTTTATATTAGTTGGATTCCTGCTCAAAAAATACCAGATGTATCAAGAAAAGACGCACCCCAAACACAAGCCGGAAAAATTTATAAGTTTGATTATATTTACGATTACTTTCTCCGTTTACGCAATCATTCACTACACATTGAATCCTGTCTATTCACTCCCCCACGGAGAGTTTGGCGAAAACCCGATTATCTTCTTATTCATTGCAACGGTTATGAGCCTTATTGTAATCTTGCTCGGAACCAATCTTGACGGCAAACTTGGAATGTTTGAGAAAACATTCACTCTGCTTGGCAGACATTCTTTGTTTGCATACGCTGCGCACCTGATAACGTTTACTATCATTTCAACAATCATACAAAAACGCTTCAACATGCTTATCGGCCCGATTTATATTGAGGACGAAGTGCTGGCAGCACTTTATTTTGTTGG
>JAZQTF010000170.1:0-7323 GCA_045630445.1 Acutalibacteraceae bacterium | reverse complement strand
TCGAACCCGTCAGGGCGATGCGATAGCATCGGGATCTGATAATTGGATTTATGCCATTTTTCGCCCGAGATCCCAAACGGCATATTTGCCGTTTGATCCTCGTTACACTCGGATTTCGACTCCGCTCAGGATGACACGGGCAAAGAAAGGGGGGCGCCCTGTTTCCACAAACTACACTTAATTGTTCCCTCCGTATCCCACCACCAATGCAAGCGTTGGTCCCCCTCCCTTTAAGGCAAGGGAGGCTGACAGGAGATGCAATCCTCCCCTATGCTCTCAAATAAAAACAAACAGCAAAAAGCCTTCCCCTTGAGGGGAAGGTGGGACTTGCGAAGCAAGGCTCGGATGAGGTGTAAAAGATGCCGCTTTTACCGAATCCCACCACCAACCATTTATCAGTTAACTTTTTTGAGCCACGCGACTATCGTATGGTTTTCGTTATATAACAAAAGCCGTGGCAGCAGCCACGGCTCTTTTTAATGATTATAAAAGAAGATAATTATTTTTATTTATATATCTGACATAATAAAACTCTCCCTTGTGAAAGGGAGAGAAATTTTTTATATGCACTTCTTGCAAAAGTCTTTCATACAACATTCGTCGCATTTTGCCTTGCGGGCGGTGCAGACCGCTCTGCCGTGAAGCACAGCGCGGTGGCAGAAATCATTTGATTCTTCGGGCGGCAGGAGTTTGCGCATCGCGTCCTCAACCTTTTTAGGCTCTTTCGTTTTCACAAGTCCGAGGCGGTTTGCAAGGCGAATCAGATGCGTGTCCGTCACAACTGCGGGCTGACCGTAAACGTCACCCATAATCAGGTTTGCGGTCTTGCGGCCGATGCCGGGCAGTTTTGTAAGGTCGTCAAGCGTTGTCGGCAGTTTGCCGTCAAAATCCGCAATCATCATCCGGCACATTGCGACAATATCCTTTGACTTTGTTGCGTAGAATCCGCACGAGTGTATGTATTCTGCAACCTCGTCGGGGTCAGCCTGCGCAAAATCCTCCATTGTCCTGTAACGCTCAAACAGTGCGGGCGTGACAAGGTTTACTCTTGCATCGGTGCATTGTGCGGAAAGACGTGTTGCAATCAGCAGTTGCAGTGGGTCAGAGTAATTGAGGGAGCATATTGCGTCGGGATACTCTTTTTTGAGTGCTTCCACAGCCGACAGTGCAATTTCTTTTTTGGTCATTTTATCACTTCCGAATAAAAAATGAGAGGACGGAGAAACTCCATCCTCAATCTATAATCAAGCAGATGTTGAGGGTGTTGCTCCCCGTGTATCAAGGACGGCACCTGCGGAGAAAGTCCCTTCCCCCTCCGTTCAATATATGCCGTTGTGAATTTTTGTGCTATTCGTTTTCAGCGTCAACTTCACCGATTTCAACAAGTGTGCAGTCGCTGTCAACAAAGAAATCACTGTTTTTGCGGATGTAGTTTGCGGCAGCGGTGCAGTATTCGTCTGCGTTGTAAGCGGCTTTGAACTCAGCGTCAATTTTTGCGATGTCCGCTTTGGTGCAGGACACCTCGGAGTTTTCGTCAAACATTTCACACGCACGGCCAATAATCTCGTCAAGTGTTGACAATTCAAGGCTTTTGAACACATTTGCAGTAAGACCGCTCAATGCAGCACAGTTGCGGAAATAGGACGCAAAACCATCGTTTATGACTTCTTCGCGGATATACCACGCGGTGTAAATCTGCTTTTCCACAAATGAGAGAGCCTTGAAATTTTCAAGTTCTTCATCCGCAGAGCCGAGTTTTTTCCACATTCTGATAAGCGCAACGTCAAAGAGGTCAGCGTCACTGATTGAGCCAAGTTCATCCCTGATGAGAGTTGAGTAGCGGGATGAAAGCGCGTTGAATCTGTCCATCTTTGCAAGCATCTCGCGGCGGATTTTGCCCGACCTCTGCGACGCTTTGATTGCGTGGTACCAGATGAAAATTGCAAGTGCAAGCACTGCGACAAGGATAAGAATAAAAATGTAAGGGTTCATAATAAATTCTCCTTTTTACTAAATAAGTTGTTTATAGATATCGGACTTTCTGAAACCTGTCTGTTTTGCCGCTGACTTTGCCGCATCGGCAACGGACAGTCCGTTTTCCATTAAATCCTGTGCGATTTGCACCGCATATTCAAGCGTTACTTCTTCCGTCTGTTTTTCTGCTGCACCTTCAACGATGATTACAAATTCACCCTTTGCACCGTCCGCAAACATTATCACCGCTTCGTCAAGTGTGACGCGGATAACGGTTTCATAGATTTTTGTAATTTCCTTTACAAGTGCAATTCTTCTGTCACCGCCAAAATACGTCTGCATATCGCAGAGAGTTGAATATAATTTGTGCGGCGCTTCGTAGAAAATCATTGTCCTGCGTTCATTTACAAGTTCTTCAAGATGCTCGCGACGCTTGTTTTTATTCATACTTAAAAAGCCTTCAAAGGTAAATCTGCCTGACGGCATACCTGACAACGCGAGTGCGGAAATCACAGCACTCGGGCCGGGCACACACGCAACGGGGACTCCCTGCTCGTGACACTGGCGCACAAGGTCTTCGCCCGGGTCGGAAATTGCGGGCATACCTGCATCCGTCACAAGCGCGCAGTTTTCACCGCAGAGAATGCGGGAAATTATCGCGTCCGCTTTGAGTTGTTTGTTATGCTCGTGGTAACTTACCATCGGCTTTTTTATTCCAAAATGATTGAGCAGTTTTGCGGTGACTCTTGTGTCCTCCGCCGCGATGAAATCAACTGTTTCAAGGGTGTCAAGCGCTCGCGGTGAAAAGTCGTTGAGGTTTCCTATCGGTGTGCCGAGTATAAAAAGCATTCCGCTCATTTTCTCATCTCCCTGTAATCAGCGTAAATTTCGTCAATCTCCTTTGTGGGCTGACCGTTTTCATCCTCCATCACAAGTTGGGGAAGGGTAATTATGCCCGGTCTTGCGCCCTTCTTTCCTTCAACAAGCACAAGCCACGGCGCTTTGCCATCACGTTGCACAACAAAACGCATACGCTTCGGCTCAAGTCCCGCACTGCGCAGAGAGCAAAGAATATCCGTCAGCCTTTCGGGGCGGTGGCACAGGCAGAATCGTCCGCCGAAATTGAGAAGTCTTGCCGCTGCGGCTGCCGCATCATCAAGGGTGCAGGCTGTTTCGTGGCGGGTGAGTTTTTCTCCGTCGCTTTCGCTGATGATTCCGCCGCCGATTTGTTTGTATGGCGGATTCATTGTCACAAGGGTAAATTGTCCGTGACCTGCGGTTGTGGTAACTTCACGTAAATTGCCACAGATTACGTTAACTCTGTCCTCAACACCGCTTAATTTTGCGGATTTTCTGACAAGGTCGCACGCGTCTTCCTGAATCTCAATCGCGGTGATTTTCTTCGGAGCCGGCTTTGCACACCACACAAACGGGATAATTCCGCAACCCGTGCCCATATCGCAGGCAACGTCACGGCTTTTCGGTGCGGCAAAATCCGCAAGCAAAACCGCGTCCGTGCCGAATCGGTGGACGTCATTTACGGTTACAAAAATGTTTTTTGAAATCTGAAAGCATCTTTCTGCCATATATAACTCCTGCTATTTGCGGTTGTCAATCTTACCGCTGTAAAATTCTTCAAGAAACGGCACGTCCGAAAGTGTGAATTCCCTGCCGTTCAGGTATTCCAGAACATCGCCATCGGTTGTGAAATCAAAACGCAGTTTGTACGAGCAAAGCGCCTGCTTTCTGAAACCCGTACCCCTGTTGTTTTCCTTGACTCCGTATTTTCCGTCACCAAGCAGGGGATGGCCGATTGAGGCAAGGTGCGCTCTTATCTGATGAGTCCTGCCCGTGAGTAAGTCAATTTCTAAAAGTGAGAATCCGTTTTTTGATTCAAGGACGGTGTACTTTGTGAGAATCGTCCTGTTGTCCGCATTCTTTTTGTTTGAAATGAAAACCTTGTTTTTGCTCTCATTCTTTTCAAGGAAACCTTCAAGCACCGCCTGCTTTTTCTTCGGCACGCCGTGGACAATGCACAGGTAGAATTTTGAAATCTCCCTGTCCTTGATTTTCTGATTAAGCACGCGTAAGGACTGCGCATTCTTTGCACAGATAACAATTCCGCAGGTGTTGCGGTCAATTCTGTTTGCAAGTGCGGGGGCAAAGGAGTTTTCATTCTTCGGGTCATACTCTCCCTTTTCGTAAAGGTAACGCTGGACGCTTGCGATAAGGGTGTTTACGTATTCGTTACCATCGGGGTGGCAAAGCATACCGACTTTTTTGTTGAGTAATATTATATTTTCATCTTCATATACTATATCGATATTTTTTGATGCGCGCAGGAAATCGTACTGCACTGCGCTCGGCGCAAAGAATTCATCGTTTATGTACATATCGACAACGTCACCTGCGACGATGCGGGTTGAAATTTCCGCACGCTTGCCGTTGACTTTGATTCGTTTCAGGCGGATGTACTTATACATCAGTGCCTGTGGCAACAGCGGCACGGCTTTTGAAATGAATTTGTCAAGCCTCTGATTTGCGTCATTCTTTGTGATTGTGAAACTTTTCACGCGGCTACACCCCTTTGCATTAACCTTTATTGTAACATATATCACAAAAAAAGACAAACAATAGAAAGAAAAAATCTTAATAATGCAACAATTTGATAAATTTTCTTGCATTTTCTGTTGTTTGTGTTAGAATTATGGTGTAATTTGTTGGAATTAGTTTTGACAAGTTTGAACTTTAATTGGAGGAGGTGCTGAAAATGGCTTACAAAATTTCTGACCAGTGCGTAGGTTGTGGTGCTTGTATGGACGCTTGTCCGATTGGTGCTATCTCTGAGGCTGACGGCAAGTGCGTAATCGACGAGGGCGCTTGTGTAGAGTGCGGCGCTTGTGAGGGTGCTTGTCCGGTAGGAGCAATCTCTCTCTAATTTTTTGCACTTAATTAAAACAAATGGGTTGTTGCATAAGTGCGGCAGCCCTCTTGTTTTTATTTTCTATGAGGTGGACGTAAATGAAGAAAAACGTGATTCTTATTGGTATGCCTGCGGCTGGCAAAAGCACTGTGGGCGTAATTCTTGCAAAGACTATTGGCTACGATTTTGTAGATACAGATATAGTAATCAGCAACCGCGAGGGATGCACCTTGCAGACCCTTGTTGACACGCTTGATTATGAGGGATTTCTGAAAGTTGAGGAGGCTGCGGCGTTGTCGCTTGACTGTGAAAAAACGGTTATTGCAACGGGCGGCTCAATGGTGCTGTGCGAAAATGCGATGAAGCGTCTTAAAAATGATAGCGTTGTTATCTTTCTTGAAGCACCGCTTGAGGAAATCCGCAGAAGACTTACAAACATCAGAACAAGGGGTATTGCTTTTGGCCCTAACAATACTCTCAGCGACATTTATAATATCAGAATGCCGCTTTACAAAAAGTACGCTGACCATACGGTTGACGTAACTCAGGGCACGGAAAAGGTTGTTGAAGAAATCGTCCGCAAGGCTTTTCCGCAGGAGGACGGACGATAGTTTCAGGGGGTTGGATTTATGGCGAGAAGTCAGATTAAGTGTAACGCGCTGATGAAAATACTTTCAGCGGTGACACTTGTTGCGGCTCTGGTCGGAAGTGTTGCACAGTGTGTGCGGATGAATCTTATTGACGGGAGTTATCATTTTGTAACGCCGGTCACATATTACGCAACTTATGCGGGAATTTTCCTTGTTGCGTCAATTATCTTTGCGGTCTATATGTTCAGGGGCAGGACAAGCAGGTCGTTTGCGTTACCTGCGGTTTGTGTGCTGACAGGTGTTGCGGGAATTGCGGCAAAGATTGTCAACATTTCAGGCTTTGGCGATATTACATTCAGTAGATTGAGGGTATTGCTCAGTATTGAGGGGATTGTGATTTATCTTTCAACGCTTGTCATCTGTATCGCGCTGGCGGTCTGTGCCGCAAAGGGATTCAGACACAAGTGGTCTTTTACCGCATTCAGTTTTATTGCAATGCTTTTGTACGCGTTCAAATATCTGCCGATGCTTGTTTCCGCAAAAGGATTTTTTGCGGGCTCGGTGATTGAAATGGCAAGGGGTATGATTGTTTACGTGCCGGCTTTGCTCATTGTTTCACTTTTCATTTTCGGACTTACAAACACTACTGACAGACTTGGCAGATAGGGGATGAAGTAATGGCTCGCAAAAAGATGAATTGTAAATTCGCGGTTGTTGTGCTGACGCTTATTGCGCTTGCGTTTGAGATTTTTGGCAATATATGGAGTTACATATTCGGGCTTTGGTTTTACGGCTCGTCAGCGTTTACACTCAGGGACGCGATGGACGTTTTCACAATACTGGTGCATATCGTGTGTATGGTGCTTTTTGCGGTTTATGCTATGAGCCTTTATGAAAAATCGCAATCACCCGCAACACTGCCGATAATTTTAAGCGTGTATTCACTCGGGATGCTGACCGCGGTTGTGGGGCTTGGAATTGCTACGGCCGGAAAAGGTACGTTTGTTGTTACAGTGCTTGTTGCGGCAGTTTTTGCGGCAGGTTACATCGTTTCGGCAATCAGTGCTTTCAGGGGGATTCCTGACAAGATTGTTTACGCCGTTTCGCTGGGCGTTGTTGGGGCGTTGACACTTGGGCTGTCAAGTGTTTTTGAGCATTTTGGATATGCGGTTGCTGTTGCATTCCGGGGCAATATCATCGTTCTTTTCTTTGAACTGACAGAATTTTTTAAACAGAGCGCACCGATAATTTTCCTTGCAGCGTTGCTCGTTTTCGGACTTGCAAACCGCTCATCGCAGATTGTGAAATCCACGAATAAGAAAACGGGAAATCAATAAAATGATAAAACAATAAACAAAGCGTTGTGCCCTGATGGCGCAGCGCTTTTTGTTTTTGATTGAATGTGAAAAAACAGAACGACACACAGGTCGCCCCCTACGGGAAGATTTTGGATTTGTACGTAGGGGAGGATATTATCCTCCCGCAAGGCTTGCGGCAAAATCAACGGGCGGATGGTATCCGCCCCTACATTGTTGACGGAAGATTCCTTGTGAATCTACGGGGCGTCGGGGACATCGCCCCCTACGTACTTATAAAATTCATCAATATTAAAAATGATACAAACGGGTCAAGGGCAGAGCCCTTGTCGTTGGGGGGGATGGGTGACAGCGGAAATGCCACAATTTACCGCAAGACTGCCGACAAATTGAAAACAACGTTTTCACGCTTTGTCGGGAAACCCGATGAAATTTAAATTCGTCACCAAAGGGGGGAAATCGAAATCCCCCCTTAAAAGGCGAATCTTTCCCCCCTTTCTTTTCGCCTACACAAGAAAGG
>JAZQTF010000169.1:0-3580 GCA_045630445.1 Acutalibacteraceae bacterium | reverse complement strand
TAGGGGCCGACGTCCCCGATGCCCCCTACGATAAGATTTTGGTTGAGCGAAAAAGGCTCCCTCTGTCGAGGGGCCTGGATTTTGCGAAGCAAAAGACTGGGGGAGAGAAAATTTAACAAAAACAAAACTTACGCTTGTCGTTCTCTCCCTCCGTCTGTGGCATAGCCACAGCCAACTCCCTCGGCAGAGGGAGGCTTATTGTCTTTCATTTTGATTTAAATTTTTCGTCCGAGATCCCAAACGGCATACCTGCCGTTTAATCCTCACTACGTTCAGATTTCGACTCCGCTCTGTATGACACGGACGATAAGCATTGTTAAATCAAAATCAAAACAAAAACGGCTCGGGTTTTCCCGAGCCGTTGGTTTTTTGTCGTTAACCGTTTTCTTTTGTTATCTTTAACTGTTTCCTTTTGTTATTATCTTTAACAGTTTTTCAACGGTTATCTTATGTTTTGTTTTCCGTTATTAAACAGTGATTTCACCATCGTGTGTGAGGATTGAAACGGAGGTTACGCCCTCAAGTGCAAGGAGTTCCTTTGAAAGCGCTGTGTCCTCATTTGTCTTGATTTCAACAATCATATCAAGGGAGGATTTTGTGAGATTTCTTGACTTGATTTTGCAAGCCTTGCTGTACTTTTTCACAATTTCCATAACTGTGTCGCTGACGTCAAGGTCGGCACTGTTGAGAATGAGAATCTTTGACAGTTTCTTGTCCGGATACTTCTGCAACACAACAACCACAATTGCCATAACGATTGAAACAATGACCGAGATGAATGCCAGACCTGCGCCGCAGATGATGCCAACGCTGATTGACCAGTAAAGGAAAACAAGGTCAAGCGGGTCTTTTACCGCAGTCCTGAAACGGACGATTGACAACGCACCGACCATACCGAGTGAAAGCACAACGTTTGACTGGATGGTAAGAATGATTGCCGCGGTGATGATTGCCATTGCGGGAAGCGAAATGTTGAAAGTCTTGTTGTAGAAAGTTTTGCGGGTCACAACGCGGTACATAACAAAGATGAACATACCGATGATTGCAGCGATAAGCGTGCAGGTGATGATTGCTTTTGTGTCAATCTCTGAACTCGGAAAACCCTCTAAAAATGCTTTTTTGAAGATATCCTTAAAACTCATAATATCAATCCTCTCATTGAATATTTTTTGCACAAGTAATATTTTGAAAAAGTTGCCTGCTGGAGATTGTCCGACTGGATAAGTTCTTTGATGAAGTCGGGAATGTATTCATCATACTTGACTTCAAGCAAATGCTGCCCCGCGGGCATTATCGGTCGGGTGGGCAGATTTGGTGAGAAAAACTCGCTGAAACTGTCTGACGAGCGGATGTTTTTGTCAAGCGTTATTCTCACGTTGCCAAGCGGACAGACGTAAGGCACTCTGTCATACTCAACAATTACTGACGGGGCAAAATGCTCGGTCAGCATCAGGCAATAAAACTTTCTGAAAACGGGATGCATCTGCGTCACGTCAAGGTTAAACCGCCTGCTCATAATTGCATCAAACTGCTCCATTGTCAGAAGGCAGGAGGTTTTGTAGGTCTTTCCCCGCTCTTTTCTCTTACATTCAAGGGAGATACGCGAGGAGTTTGCGTTATAAATCCTTATCCTGAACTTTTCTCTCGGGTCTGTGCCGTTTTCATTTTCATTGAAACAACGGAGGTCCAGGCTGTCAAAGTACATACTGCGGATGCAATACTCGCCATCAACAACGTTTTTGTCAAGGCTGACAACCGTGTCAAGTCTGTGCCTGACAATTTCCAGTTGAGCGGCACTGCACTGGTATTTGTACTCGTGACGGTAATTACTCATCTTTGACATGCGCACCCTCCTTCCTTCTCTTTCTGTATTCAACACATACATAAAGAAGTACGAATATTGTAACAACCGCAAACAGTGTCACAATAACAATCAGTTGGAGATTATTCATAACAAGGTTGTAAACGCGCTGAGTCAACGTAAGCGAATCCGCTCCTTGCTCCGTCAGCGGTGCAACTTCCCATTTTGCTTCAAAATTTCTGTTACCGCACGAAATTTCTGCGGGGTCATACGCCTCGCCCGTCTGCGCATCAAACCAGCCAAGGAATCTGTACCCCTCAACCTCGGGAGTCGGAAGTTGCGGCATCTGTTCCCCTGCCGAAACGGAATAATAATGTTTTTCCGCCGTAATTATTTCCGCAGGTTTTGACGTTGCGGTGATTGTATAAATCTCCTTACCGTCAATCCAGACTTCGTCAAGGAATTCAATTCGCCCTGTAAGATAATCACCCATCTGCAGAATGTGACTTTCAAGGCTCTGATATGAATCACCTTTCCAGCGTTGCATATCCATAATATATGACGATTCAATCTGCTGCTGATAATCAGCAAGCGTCTGCTCAATCAATGATGTGAGCATCGGTTTCATCGTCTGATCATACTGCGTGGCAACCGCGTTTCTGAAACTCTCGTGCTGATAAAGCAGTGAAAACCAGCCCCACGTATTGACGTAAAAAGCCTTTGTGCTGTCCTCATCCACGGATGCGCCGAGCGCAATATCAAAGTCCCACACAGGTCCTGCGTACAACTTGCCGTCAATAAGGTCACTGTTTTTGTAATAAAAGAAACTTCGCACGTCGATATTGCCGAATATTTCCTGAACAAGATAATAATTAACCCACGAATCAACGTCTATGTATTCTTCATAATTGCCGTTGTGTAATGAATCCTCAACGTCCTGAATGAATGAACTGATGTATTCAATCTGCTCCCACGAAACGTAGGGCATTGACTGGAATGAGAAACAAACAGAATCGTTTGTTGTAAATGAACTTGTGAAAGTGTCCTTGTAAGTGTCAATCTGCAATTCAAGCAGGTAACCGCCCGTTACATCGTCGGGGATAACGGGAATGCTGTAACCTTTTTTGAAAACTCCGTCAATCTCTGTCTGAATTGTGGGGTAACTGTAAAGCGGTGCCTTGTTGAGCGTCTGAGTCTGCTCATACATATCTGTAATATCAACTCTTGTCGGCTCAATTTCAATCTTCTCCGTCAACAGATAAAGTCCGCAGTATTCATCGTCAATGTACAAATCAACAAAGCGGGAAGCGGGAGTGCCGTGAAGTCCGGTCTCATCGGCAAAATCATAGACAATCTTGTTTCTCAGGCTTGACTCGTCAAACGGGTTTGAAAGCAGAATCCAGTCCGTGCCAAGACCCATTCCAAAAAGGTCAACGTCATTTTTGAAAGAAATGTTGTACGGCTTTTTATCCGCAAACCACGTGCCGTTTCCTCGTCCGTGAATCTTGTCAAAGTCACCGTTGAAACTGATTGTATCGTCAGCATCAACCGCAAGGATTTTTCCTGTTTTTTCAGTGTCCTTGTTTGAGTTGATGTCATCAACCGTGCCGTCTGTGAGGTCAATGAAAAGCGATGCGGTGTCCTCCGCTTTGTAAATGACAAGAGTATTCTCCGACGCTGTGAAGCCGAATGTGTTTTCAACAACAATGTTGTACTGTGTCTGCGTCTGCAAATCGCCGCACTGCGTTGAAGATGTGTATTCCTTGCCGTCAATGATTA
>JAZQTF010000168.1:0-3928 GCA_045630445.1 Acutalibacteraceae bacterium | reverse complement strand
AAAGCACACCTTGACGAATATGTAATTGGTCAGGATGCTGCAAAAATTTCTCTTACAGTTGCAGTTTATAATCATTATAAGAGAGTTTTCTTCGGAGCAAATAATGATGACATTGAGTTGCAGAAAAGCAATGTGCTCATGCTTGGCCCTACCGGTGTTGGTAAAACAATGCTTGCGCAGACTCTTGCAAAAATTCTCAACGTTCCTTTTGCAATTGCTGACGCAACAACTCTCACAGAGGCAGGTTACGTTGGTGAAGACGTTGAAAACATCTTGTTAAGACTTATTCAGGCTGCTGATTTTGACGTTGAACGTGCTGAAACAGGTATCATATATATCGATGAAATTGACAAGATTGCAAGAAAATCTGAAAATCCGTCAATTACCCGTGATGTAAGTGGTGAGGGTGTTCAGCAGGCGTTGCTTAAAATTCTTGAAGGTACAGTTGCTAATGTACCCCCGCAGGGTGGCAGAAAGCATCCGCATCAGGAATGCATCCAGATTAACACAAAGAACATTTTGTTCATTTGTGGCGGTGCTTTTGATGGGCTTGAAAAGATTGTTGAAACCCGCTGCGGTAATTCTGTTTTAGGCTTTGGTTCAAAACTTGTAAGCAAAAACCAGCTTGACGAGAAAACAATTTTTGATAATGTTATTGCACAGGACCTTGTAAAGTTCGGTCTTATTCCTGAACTTGTTGGCCGTATGCCCGTAATAACTGCTTTACATTCGCTTGACAGAGATGCTCTCATCAGCATTCTCAAAGAGCCAAAAAACTCGCTTGTGCGTCAATATACAAAGTTGTTTGAACTTGATAATGTTAAACTTACTTTTGATGATGATGCACTTGAAGCAATCGCTGATAAAACAATTGAGCGTAAAATGGGTGCAAGAGGTTTGCGTTCTGTTGCAGAAAGTTTGCTTATTCCGATTATGTATTCCGTTCCTTCTGATTATCAGATTGCTGAAGTCAGAATTACAAAGGAATGCGTAACAAATAACGCAGAGCCGGTTTATATTCGTGATGAAAACCGCACACCAGCTAATAACAATAAAGTGAAATCAACAAAGAAAAACAACAAAAACGTAGGTTAAAAGGAGAATACCATAATGAACGGAATTGATTTTTCTCGTCAGACTTCAATGCCTGAAGTTGGTGAACAGATTGCAATTATGCACACAAATTTTGGTGATATTTACATCAAATTGTTTGGTGCAGAAGTTCCCAGAACTGTAGAAAATTTTGTTACACATTCAAAGAATGGTTACTATGACGGAATTACTTTCCACAGAATCATTCCTGATTTTATGATTCAGGGTGGTGACCCGGAGGGTACAGGATGCGGTGGCGAAAGCATCTGGGGCGCTCCGTTTCAGGATGAGTTTGATGTAACTCTCCGTAACTATCGCGGTGCACTTTCAATGGCAAATGCAGGCCCGAATACAAACGGCAGCCAGTTCTTCATTGTTCAGTGTGATGAAGTTTATGCACCTTTGTACAAGCAGATGGAAGGTCATCCGTACTTCCCCGATGAAGTTATTGCAACTTATAAGGAACTTGGCGGATATCCGACACTTGACTTCAAACACAGTGTATTCGGTCATGTTTTCAAGGGTATGGACGTTGTTGACCTTATTGCATCAAAAGGTTCAAACTCCGGAGCACCGAAAGAAAAAGTTGTAATCAACAATATTGAGATTACAAAATATAATGGCTAAAAAAATCCGCATCGGTTTTCCCGATGCGGATTTTAATTATTGTATTATAAAGTTTCTTTAATTGCGTCACGTAATTACTCAAGACCTTCAATAAGAAGTTCGTCAGAAATTGTAAGGGGAGGCATAACCTTGAGAACTGCGTTGTCGCGGCCAACACGTTCAATGATAACTCCTTTTTCAAACGCTTTATTCATAACAAGTTTTGCAGTATCGCCGCCACCAAGTTGAGCAAAATCAATACCGATAACAAGACCTATGCCTCTCATAACAAGTTTTTCGTTAATCGGGAGGATTTCGTTTTCAATGAAGTTTGCTGCAATACGTCCTTTTCTCAATGTTTCGGAAGCAATGTTTTCATTGTTGAAAATCTCCAAAGCAGCTTTTGCAGCAACAAACGCGGGGTTGTTACCTCTGAATGTTCCGTTATGTTCGCCCGGCTTCCACATATCAAGTTCAGGCTTGAAAAGAAGAATTGCAAACGGGAGACCATATCCGCCGATTGATTTTGACAAAGCAACAATGTCAGGTACAATACCTGCACGTTCAAATGAGAAGAATGAACCTGTTCTTCCGCAACCAACCTGAATATCATCAACTACAAGAAGGATGTCATACTTATCGCAGAATGCACGTGCTCTTCTGAGCCATTCGTCGCTGAATACGTGAATACCACCCTCAGACTGTACTGTTTCAATAAAGAGTGCAGCAGGGAGTTCAACGCCTGAATGGTCATCAGTGATAAGTGTTTCCATATACTTGATTGTGTCAAGTTCAGGGAACATATACGGAGCAGGAATATGTGTTACATTTGTAAGCGGAACACCTGCGCCACCTCTTGAACATTCGTCAGTTGTGAGAGCGAGTGAGCCAAGAGTCATACCGTGGAATGCGCCCATCATAGCAAAGACGTTGGAACGCTTTTTAACTTTTCTTGCAACTTTGAGTGCGGCTTCAATGGAGTTTGTGCCTGTCGGAGCAGGGAACATAATTTTGTAGTTAAGCCCTCTGGGTTCAAGTATTGTTTTTTCAAGTGTTTCAATAAATTCACGCTTTGCTTTGGTGTGCATATCAAGTGAATGCACAACACCGTCATTGCTGATATATTCGATTATTTTGTTTTTGATGTATTCATTATTGTGGCCATAATTCAAAGCACCTGCGCCACAGAAAAAGTCAATATATTTCTTTCCGTCTTCATCAAAAAGTTCGGAATTTTTTGAATGTGTGAAAACGGTCGGAAAACTACGGCAATATGAACGAACTTCAGATTCATGTGTTTCAAAAATTTCTGAATTCATTTTATCAACTCCCAAATTTTAAAATTCTTCCTAATAAAATATTATATCCCTATCCGGGAATAAAAACAAGCATAAAATTAAAATTTAGTCACAATTATATGAAAAAATTGGCATCAGTTTGAGTTTGAATTGATTTCGGATATGCAACGTGTCAATTCTGCGTTTTGTTTCTTCGTCCTCACAAATTCCGGTACGGATATATTTGTCAAGTACATCATAGGTGAAGCCGAGATTATCCTCATCAGTTTTACCGCTCAAACCATCAATCGGTACTTTGTCAACAAAGATTGATGGCAGACCAAGCACTCTGCCAATCTCCTTTACTTCGGTAACTGTAAAGTTTGAAAGAGGGCTGAAATCACCGACAGAATCTCCGTATCTTGTTGAATATCCAACCCAGTCTTCACTGAGGTTGCAAGTGTTTGCAACTCTGCCGTTAATTGATTGTGAAACAGCATAAAGAGTTGACATTCTCAATCTTGGCGGAAGGTTTATTACAGCCTGATTTGTTAATTCGATATTGTTGTTTATTTCATCAACTATTGCATCGTAAGCGAATTTGATATTTATAATTGTGTGCTTGATATCAAGATGATTAACAAGCGCTTTCGCAACGTCAATATCGTGTTGTTCACCCTTGGGCATAAGTACGCCAAAAACACGGTCTTTGCCAAGCGCCTCAACACATAACGCTGCAACAACTGAACTGTCTTTTCCACCTGAGATACCGACAACTGCAACGCAATCTTTTCCGTTTTTTTCAAACCAGTCTTTAATCCAGGCAACGATATCATCTTTTATTTTTCTTGCATTGAATTCCAAATTATTTTCCTCCAAGCGCATATAATTTGTATTGTAATATTATATCAAATATCTGCATTTTTTTCAATCATAATAAAATAAAAAATACA
>JAZQTF010000167.1:0-6680 GCA_045630445.1 Acutalibacteraceae bacterium | reverse complement strand
GGCCAACTACGTCATACTTGAGCCCATCGAAAAAGCACGGATTTTCTCCCATAATGAACGCGCGGAACTCCTCATCGGTGAAATTGAAGGAAAAGCCAACCGCCTCCTCATACTTGGGAATATGGCGGGCGGCGAGTATTGCCTCAAAATTTGCCATTTTGGCGGCTTTTTTATAGAGTATATATAAACTCTCTTTGCCGTTGCTTTTCGTCTCTATAACGGGAGATTTGCGGTTGTCATACGAAAACTTGAACTCACCCGTCACCCCGTCCGCGTCCATTTGTGCGCGCAGCTCATCAATGGAGAATTGACGCGTCACTAATTCGTAATAGTCAATTTTTCGCGCCTCTGATTGGGACGCCGCTCCAGCCTTTACGCGGGTGCGCACCTCCGCCGCGATGGCGGCGACAAATTCAGACTGCCGCCCGTCCAACATGGCGTCGGCGAAATCCTCTTTCTCGTTGAGTTTTTCGCAGACTTCCGACACCATCCAGCGCGGGTTTTTCTGCTCGGTCACAAACTCCGACCACGCGCCGATACCGTCTTTGTCGGGAAAAAATAGTAAATACTTATCTTCCAGCCCTTTATAATTCAGCGTTCTCAGGTTTGATTTTGAACCAACGGCCAAAAATAGGATATTGGGCAATAATGCCCGCGCAATAACGGCGGTCTTTTCGCTCTCGACAATTCCGAGGCAGTCGTATTGTAGCGCGTCAATTAGGTTTTCACCGAAAGTGCAAGCCGTGAACGTTTCGCGCTCCTTGAGTTTGCCAGTATGATACCATCTAATCGCGGGCAGCGGTTTGCCGTCTGGGGTTGCCTTTATGCGGTGCAAGTCTGCGCCATATCCCATAATTTTTATTGAGTGTACCTTGCCGCCCCTGTCAATGAGAGGGAATCCCGTTTCAAGCCCGAAAGACAATACTTTGTAATCTCTGAGGCTTTTCATTGCGGCGGGAATCCTTGAAACGAGGGCTGTTCTTAGCGTGTCCGAAAAGCCGCCGCCCGTCACCAATTGCTCAAATTCTGAGGCGGGTACTTCATAGGGAATTGCGGGGCTTTGGTCTTCGTAGTAATGCCTTTCGCGGGGCTGGTCAGCCTTTGGGAAAAAGGTCACGCCACACGAAAAACAATGTCCGCAGCTCTCATCTTCACCGACCATCTGAGCAAAGGCGTGTTTGCTTCCGCAAGCGGGGCATTCCGTACGCCTCTTTGCCCATTTTATTTTTTTTCGGTTTTCCATAGCTCGCAGAGGCTCAGAATTTCAGACGATAAAAACAAATGGCGATGTCACGCAGCCGCCCGTAGAGGTTCGCGGGCAGTTGGTTGTTTTCGATGTAGGCAACCGCCACACTTTTGGACTGCAAAAGCTCATAGTGGGTAGTGGTTACTTTTGTAACAACGTTTCCCAAATAGTTCAAATAATCATTGTACAACTGCTCGTCATTCAGGGCGATGCGGTGAAGGTTCATTTTTGCAATATAATCCATAATTTGTTGATTTTTAGTTATTAAAATTTATAAGTCATTCCATTTTGCCCGATATTCACGAAAACCCCCAGCCTAACCTTGAGGTACTTGATGAGGTAGTCCCGCGGGGCAACGTCAGCGTGGAAGCCTTTGTTTAAGATTTCTCTCCCGCTGGCGTGGAGCGTTACAACGTTTTCAAACGGGTAGAATTGCCGTATAGCCTTGAAAAGAGTGATGAAACCCTCATCGCTGAGGTGGCGGTCTAATCCTTGACGTTGTTCAAGCGGCATTTTTTTGTATAGAAAATCACAATACGACAATTCAACCGCGAACAATACCTTGTACTTTTGAGCCCTGAGCCATTTCAGGGTTGCAAAAAAATCTGGCTGGTTGATTACTTCAGTAAAGTCAATCATAAACACAATTGCCTCTTTCGTTTCGGTGTTTGCGACAAAGTAACCATTGCATGGGCAGCCGTGTTTCAAAGGGATGGCGGCGGCGCGCAATTGCGGAGCGGAATCCACCCCGCGCGGCATACCAACCCGTTCAAAGTCGGCAACCGCGCCAGCGTGGTCTTTGTGTGCGTGGGAAATCAACATACCCGCGTAATTACTCACTTTGTCGCCGCGTTTGCAAAACTCTGAGAAAGCGTCAAATTTTGAGGTTTTTCCAGCCTCAAGCATAACCGCAGATCCGTCTGCAAAATTCAAACTGAAATTGTTGCCGCCGCTGCCCGTGTGAAATATCGTGAACTCCATATTACAAGTATTTTTGTAATTCTGCTTCCACGGCCTTGCTGACCGCGTAAGTCTTACGTACGTCTGCAACCGATTTCACCTGCCCCGTGGCAATGGAGGCCAGCACGCCTCTCCATTCCTCGCTGTCAATGTTGAGCCACCTCTTTTCGGGCTGCTGGGGCTGTGTGGCTGTTTGCGGTGTTGTTTGCGGTTCTGTTTGCGGTGTTTGCGGCTGGGACTGTTGCTCAGGTTGCAGCAAGTTCACACCGCCGACCACCTCAAACGGGACGTCTGCAATATCACCCACGGGGCGGTCGTCGCGCGGTTGCACTTCGCGCCAATCTTTTGATTGACCAGCCGAAAACGGGAGCCACTTCAAAAGTTTGCGCATAACAAACTTGTACCACATACTTTCGCCATTGCGGTTTTTGTACATAAAAAGCAACTTTTCATCTTTGCCAACTTCTAAAACGATCTCCTGCACGGTGGCAAAGTAGTTGTATTTCTTACCATCGGCGCGAACAAGCACGAACTCAAACCCCAATATGTCGGCAAAGTTCAAAAAACCGTTTTGGTCGTATTTGTTGCCAACGTGGGGCACGTTCTTGATGTCCCACTGAAGGAGGTCACGCTGTTGAACGGTCGCCCCGCGCCAGATGATGTTTGGGTAAAATTCAGCCACATTGGGGCTGTCAAGGATGTCCTGACGTTGCTTCTGATAGCTGGTAAAAACAACTGGCTTCGGGTTTTTGCCCCCGAACTTGACCACGGTGTAGTCCCCGTTGAGGTAGTTCAAACCTTGCTGGCTGGCTTGGTAGTGGCAAAGTAACACGTCTTCGTAACTAATCCCGTTCTTGACGTATTCCTCCGACCTCTTGTATAGGTCAATGGCGCACGCGCTTACAAACTTTTTTTCGTTTTCGGGATTTTCAAAGTAAAAAATCGGAAGCGACTTCTTCACAATTGCCAACGCGGTGGTTGGACTTTCAATTCTGGTTAATTCGTTCATAGCTATTAATTTATAAGATTGTTATTAAATTTTCTTTAATTTGTTTTCGATCTTTGGTAAACTCACCATTAAAGAGGGTGACCTTTACGATTTGGGCGCGCAATAGTGGATCAATAATAAGGTGATAATACTTTAATCCCTTTCCATTCGTGTCCATAAAAATGGCGGCGACTTCTTCGTCAATCAGTCCAGCGTACCAGCGCACGTCATCCTTGTCGGTGGTTGTTAATTCGTATTCATTAGCGCAGAATTTGACGCGCATTTTGTCGACGTTTTCCTTGTAGATTTGGGTTGCGGCTTTCCTCAGGCTTTCCCAGCCTTGGTCTCCGTTCAATTGTGTTTTCATTGTTGTTTTGTTTTTTTAAGGTTGTTAAACGGGGCGCGGGTGTGCGCCCCATTGTTTTTAATTGTTTTTTCCGTAATTGTCTGCCTCTTTCAGTATTTTCTCAATAATTTGGCGGTCTGAGAGCTGCGGTTCCAGTACTGTTGTATAAAAAACGAGATTTTTGAAACTGATTGCCTGCTCTACATATCCATTATGAATCATATCGTTGTAGAGTTTTTCGCACATCGGCATATTTGCCATACGGCTGAAACCATCTGCGCAGGTCTTTTCGACCATTTCCTTCATCATTTCATTTAATTGTGTCTCTTCCATTGTTGTTTTGTTTTTGTTGTTTGTGTGATTGTTTGACAAGGCAAATATACAACAATTTTATTAATTTCAATACTTTTTAATAAAAAAAATAAAAATTTTATTTTGTTGTAAATCAAATAATTGTGTTTGATTTGCTTGTAATTTGCTTGCAAAAATCGGAAAAATTCGGAGTTTTTTGGAATTTTCGTAAAAAAAAAGGGGCGGCTGCCCGCCCCTAACCACACAAACAACACATCACAACGGGGTGATGGTCAATCTTGAGGCGGCTGCATCTGGTATTAATAACGTGCAGCCCGTTGCAGTCAGTTCTGCGAGTAGGTCTGCATTGACCACGTTGGCGGCTTCGTCAATGATGATGGGCAACTCCACGCCCGCGGCGCGCTGCATTGCTTGAGAAAGTGTCGCACGGAATACCAGTGATTCCGCTCCGCTCATCGTTGATTTTCCTCTGAAATAGAGGTCGCAGCACTCAGTCACATCGGAATTGCTGATATTTTCGCGAAATAGGGCAACGGTGATGTCGGCGGGGAGTATTGCGTTGATTTTCTTTTCGAGGTTCTCATAATAGGCGCGGCGGGCGGCTTTCAGGTTCTCAACGTTGGCGGTGATTGCGATTAAGTCTGTGCGCATATCGGCGAGGGTCGCCTTGTTCGCGTCTGCGTTGGTTCTCATGGTGGCAATTGCAGCGTCAATGTCGGCGACTTCGCGCTCTTTGGATTTCATTGACTTCAGGTCGGTTTCTTTCATCGCGACAAGCTCATTCAGGGCGCGCAGCTTGTTCTTTTTGTCGGTAACATCCACAAACACGGGGACAATTATTTGTGCGCGCAAATCGGCGATTTTTGCGGCTTTTTCGGCTTCCCACGCGGCAACCTCTTTTTCGTGTCTTTCGTTGTAGTGGGCGGTGGATTCTTCGTATTCAGCGCGGCGGCGGGCGTTTTCTTCGTCAATTTCTGCATTTTTCGCGGATTCGTCTTCTTTGAGGTTGGCGAGTTCGTTCTCGGCAATTGCCAGCCGGTCAAGGCGGGCGCGGTGTTCGCTCTCATCCATTGCCAACTTATCGGCAATAACATTATTAAGGTCTGCGGCGGCGGCTCTCTCTGCTGCTGCCTTTGCGCGCCATTCGTCAGCGGTTCCACCAGCCAACACGCAATCGGGGCAACTTTCGGCGGCGGTGCAGATGGCGCACTTGGTACACTTTTTTTCGGAATTTTCAGCGGCGGCGGCGCGTTCATCGTATTCGTTGGCTTTGGCGATATGGCTTTCGGCTTCAGCGGTGAGGCGGACATCGGCAACGGGCGCGGGGTGGTATTTCAACTCATCAATTTCGCGCTGCAAGCCCTCCACATTGGCGGTCACGTGTGGCAACAATACCAGCTGCGGCGCGGGTGTGATTGCGGGGGTGGATCGTTCAATTTCAATGATTTTCGCGTTGATTTCATCGTTGAATTTTCGCTCTGATTCTGTTAGTGAGGGCTGCGATTCTGCTATTTTTTCGGACATTTGGCGCGACTTTTCTCGCAGTCCGTTAAGCTCATTCTCAGCGACTGCAATCTGTGCGCGTGGGTTGGCGATTTCGGCGCGTTTTCGCTCATATTCGGCGCGGCGTGTATCGTAATCGCGCACAATGGCCTCGGCGGTTTCAATGTCTTTCCTCTGCTTTTCCAACTTCACACGCGCCTCTTTGAGCGGTGTCTCGTCATAGGCACCCAGCCCAGACAAACGCACCAAAAAAGCGCGCATTTTCTTCTGGTCTTTCAGTAGGCTGTCAATATCAAGCCCTTTCGTGAGCACGTCCACCTTCTGCTGATACTCGGAGACTTTGACGGGCACGCCGTTCAGCTTGCAGACGTTCACAACGGAGAGCTGGTCGCCCATCTGCCACTTTTCTCGCTGCTGGGATGTCGGTTCGCTTCTGCGGGTGATTGTAAAAATACCGCCATCCAGCGTAACCTCTGCGTAGATGTCGGCGGCGGTAGCTGGGTTTAGCGGGTACACCTCATTGCCGAAAGTTTTTCCAGTTTCGGGGTTCTGCTGGTTCAGGACGTATGCCAGCGCACGCTTGATTGTGGACTTGCCCGCGCCATTGCGTCCACGGATTACTGCGGGGAATGTAACCTCCACCCCGCGAAGCTCTTGGAATTGGTTGATTTTCAGTTTCATAATATTGTTTTTTATTGTTGTTAAAAAAGGGGCGCGGGTGCGCCCCGTGTTGATTTTTTATTGAAGAGGGGTTTTAAAAATTGTGTTGCCGTAATAGTCTGTCAATTCAAATTGATAATGTTTGCCCATCTTTTCATAAGAATTTTGCAGGCGCATTAATTCTTCAATTCCTTCTTCTCTGGTATATCCAGAGAGTTCTACTACGTCAATATTTCCGTTTTCGATAAAGATGTAAAGGTTGCTTTTCATAATTGTTTGTTTTTTTTGTTGTTGTGTGATTGTTTAACGATGCAAATATACAACTTTTTTAATAAATTCTACAAAATTTGATAAAAAATTTTTTATTTTTATTTTGTTGTTATTCAATAAGTTATATAAACCAACTGCAAGTATTTTCGGGAATTGTCAAAAAATGTCGGTGATTTTTGGAAGTTTTTTCGGGAAAAGTCAAAAAAAAGCGCGCCACAAACAAAGTCTGCGGCGCGTGTAATTCTCCCACCTTTGCGGCGGGAGGGGATTTCGGTTTCGGTTTCGGTGAGGTCGCTAAAAGGGCGCAAAATTAATCCGTTAAAACCTCCCGAAAAGCCTATGAAGAAAGAGCCTTTGCGATATTTTCGCGGTGCAAATATACAACTTTTTTTTAA
>JAZQTF010000166.1:0-17840 GCA_045630445.1 Acutalibacteraceae bacterium | reverse complement strand
AGATGTTGACGTGCTTTCCTCATACTTTGGCTATACAATCCAAAATTCACGCGGTAAACCCACGAATTCCGAATTCATCGCAATGATAAGTGACAAACTGCGACTTAAACTTAAAATCAGTTAAATAAAAATGGTGCTGTTGCCGAAGCAATAGCACCCTGTTTTTTTATAATTTTTCGCCGGTCACCGCGTTGTATATGTTTTTGAAAACCGCAATATGATGGGATGAAATATTTTTGTCAATGTGTACACTGCCGAAAAACCATCTGTCATATTCGCAACACGCGCTCAATTCATCAAAGAATGTGTTGATGGGGGATATGCTCACACCAACGGAGTTGCGGAGATTGAGAAAGTTGAGAATTGATGCGGGCGGCTCGTGGGTGATTACAATGTTAGGGTTGCAGTCAATTGTTTCAAGGTTGTCTGCCGCAAACATCAGCTCATCTTTTGTCGGCTGCTCGTCACGCCACCAGGAAACACCCTCAAGACGCAGTTCTTTGTCCTCGCTTTCGCCACCGCCGAAAGTAAAGATTCTCTGCCCCTCAATCGTGTAAATCTGACCTCTCATAAGGTGATAGATGTTGCCGCCGATATGCCTTGCCTGAGCACCCATCCAGCGCACAAGGGGATATTCTCCGAGCAGTTCAAAGTTCTCGTGTGTGCCGTCAATAAAAGCGATGTTGAATTTCTTGTTGCTGAGTTTTTGCAGAATGGCTTTTTCTTTTTTACTGCCATTCCATATAAATCCGAAATCACCGCAAATGATGAGCGTGTCACCCTTTTTTAACTTTTTGAGTTTCGGATCGTCAAAACGGGAAAAGTCCCCGTGAAAATCTCCGGTTACGTAAATCATATATTCTGCCTCCAAATAGCTATGGACATATTGTAACACAAAAAAACAAAAAATCATCAATAACTTGAAAATTTTTTCATATCAGGTTATAATTCTTTTTGAGAATAAAAAATATATAAAAAATGATATACTTAAAATAATTTGTGAAAGGAATAAAATCGGGTGGGTAGAAGTATGAAAAAGTTAATTTCGCTTTTGATTGTTTGTGTAGTTTTGATTAGTTCCGCTTTCTGTGTGAATGCTTATGAAATTGATGGCAGTGACAAATTCGGCTCGGAGATAGCGCTGCTTGTCAGCCTTGATTACGGCACTGTTATCTATGAGAAAAATGCTGATAAAGTAACGGCGCCCAGTTCACTTGTAAAGATTGTTACTGCGATTATGGCGCTTGATTATTATGGCGAGGATGGCCTTAAAACCGTCATCACCGCCAATGAAACCGCAATTCTCACCGTGCCATTCGGCAGTATCGCGTCGGGACTTCTTACCGGTGAGCAGTTGACGGTTGAGCAACTTCTTTATTATATTCTTGTTCAGTCCGCAAATGATGCAACTCATATCCTTGCTTATCAGATAGGCAGTGAAAACCTGCGTGACGGACTTTCTCCGCTTGATTCTTTTGTTGCGATGATGAATGACTTTGCAAAAGAGCATGGCTGTGAGAATACCGTTTTCTCTGACTGCACAGGAATTGACAATGTCGGCAATAAATCCACCGCGCGTGAGATTGCAATCCTTGCTTCATACGCGGCAAAGAATGAAACGTTTATGAAAATCTGTGGCACATTGGCTTACAATATGCCTGCCACAAACCGCAACTATGCACGTACTCTCACAACTGGTAATAATGTTATTATGAGTTCGTCAGAGTATTATTACCGCTATGCAAACGGAATGAAAACCGGTGCGTCCGATAAGGGCAGATGCCTTGTCGCAACAAGCAAAAAGGACGGATATAACTATCTTTCCGTTGTTATGGAGTCGCCCGTTGAAACGGATGAAAACGGCAATCAGGTAAACTATTCCTTCAAGGATACACAGACCCTGCTCAGATGGGCAAATGACAAGCTTGCTTATCTTGTAATTGTTGATGAAAACACGGTTACAGGAATTGAAGTTGACGTTATAAACGGCAAAAAGGTTGACTACGTGCGTCTTGTCCCGTCATCACAGATAAAAGAACTTGTGCCGTCAGACATCAAGGATTCTGACATTGAATTTATTATTGAGGACGGTGCAATTCCCGAAAAACTGGAAGCGGCGATTTCAAAGGGTGACGTTGTCTGCAAAGCAAAGGTTATGTATAACGGTAAATTGCTCGGCGAGGTTGACCTTGTGTGTGCAAATTCCGTTGACCTGTCCGTTGGTGAAGTCCTTGTTTCTTTCTTCACAAGTGTCTGGGGTGTTATGGTGATACTTGTTGTTGTGACGTTTGTAGTTGTTGTGATTTCTCTGCGTACCGTTAAGAAAAAGAAGGACAGAAACATTAAAGTTGTAAAAGTTAAAGAAAGCGAATAAAAACACTTGCTTTTTTTTAACACATAGTGTATAATTCATAGGCTGATGAAAGGCAGCCTCAGTTGTGGGAGCATAGCTCAGCTGGGAGAGCATCTGCCTTACAAGCAGAGGGTCACAGGTTCGAGCCCTGTTGTTCCCACCACAAATGGACATTTAGCTCAGCTGGTAGAGCATTTGCTTGACGTGCAAAGGGTCAGCGGTTCGAGTCCGTTAATGTCCACCAAGAAAAAAGTCACTTTTGTCTACCGACAAAGGTGACTTTTTTCAATGATATCCGTTCCTTGCGGAACGGGTGATATATCTTCGATATGATATCGCACTTCGAGCGATGATATATGCCTTTGGCGATATATCATTGAAAAACACAACATTTTATGATATAATAAAACCAAAAAAGGCGGTGATTTTATGAAAAAGGAGACACTTAATGGCACCCCTATTCCTTACGACATTTCTGTAGAAGAACTTATCCAAATGTTATCATCACCCGATATGAAGGATTTCTCTCTTGCATGCGAAGCGTTGTCCTATAAAAACGATGTTGTTGCGTATGAAGCTTTGAAATCTCACATAAACGACAAGGATAAATACCGCCGTCTGTATATTTTGAAGACAATTTTCCGCTTTCCCAATGCCGTTGAGCTGATTGATTTTCTTGAAGGAGCAATCATTTCTGAGGATTTCTTATTTGTAGAAAATGGATTGCTTGTTATATCCGAACATAAAATCAAAATTTCTGATTCATTACTGCTTTCGGCTGTTAACACGTACTTACCTAAGCTGTATACAGAGGTAGGCTCTTTAATCACACTTGATATCAGTGAAGAAAACTTCAAAAATCTGATGGCGATTTTTTCAAAATCCAAAGCTTGTGTTCAAAAAGAAGTTATTGGAGACATTCTTTTGTATCACTACCTACCCTCAAAATCAAAAGAATTGTTTGAAATATTTAGTTGTGATAAATATGCAAAGATTAGAATGTTTGCGATTAAGATAGCAAAAAAATATGGTTATGATCTTTCGGTTTTTCTATCCGATGAAGACGGGCATGTCAGAAGTTTTGCTAGCAAAATATAAATTGCAGGTTATAAGAAAAAAACGGAGTACTTTTGGTCGTTCTTACCCCTATTTATACTACTTTTAGTCGCTCTTACTCAAAAAGAACGAAGCTCTTGCTCCGTTCTTTTTTTATCCAGGTCGCAGACCTGATAATGTTATCATTGAAACTGAAACGGTTGTGTGCTATAATACGACAGATAATTGTGAATTTTCAAAAGGACGGTAAAATATGCTCAAAAAATTTATAGGTGACAGAGCGTTTTACAAAATGGTTCTGGTTATGCTTGTGCCGATGGTCATTCATCAGGGCATTACAAACTTTGTAAACCTGCTTGACAACCTTATGATTGGTCAGCTTGGCACTGAGCAGATGACAGGCGTTGCCATCGTAAACCAGCTTATATATGTTTTCAATCTTGCTATCTTCGGCGTTGTCGGAGGAGCGAGTATTTTTGGTGCACAGTTTTTTGGCAGTAAAGATTATGATGGTGTGCGTAGTTGCCACCGTTTCAAAATTTATGCGTCGCTCTTTTTTGCTGTTGTCGCAATTCTTATTTTCTCGTTTTATGGTGATGGACTTATAAATCTCTATCTTCATGAAAATGAGAGTGGGGGAGATATTGTTGCAACGTTCAATTTTGCAAAGCAATATATGCCCATTATGCTTGTCGGTCTTATCCCGTCAGCGCTTACCCAGTGTTATGCGTCAACGCTCAAAGAGTGCGGTCAGACGTTTCTTTCAATGGTGTCGGGCATCGTGGCGGTTGTGACAAACTGTGTCCTCAACTATGTCCTCATTTTCGGCAAATTCGGTGCGCCGGCTATGGGTGTTGCGGGTGCGGCAATCGCAACGGTTGTTTCAAGATTTGTTGAGTTTCTTGTTATCGTAATCGGCTCTCATCGTGACAAATATCCCTTTATACGTGGCGTGTATACAACGCTGAAAATTCCGCGTAAACTTGTTGCGTCAATTATTGCAAAGGCAAGTCCGCTTGTTATCAATGAGATTATGTGGTCGCTCGGCAGAGCGATGATAGCGCAACTATGCTCGGTGAGAGGACTTTTTGCGCTCTCTGCAACAAATATCTGCGACACAATCGTAAACCTTTTCTTTATCGTATTCTTCTCAATCGGCAATGTAATCGGTATTGTTGCAGGTCAGCACCTTGGTGCAGGGGAGCCGGAAAAAGCAAAGGACAGCGTGCGTAAACTCCTTGCCGCAAACGTTGTTGCGTGCATTGTTATAGGCGCTGTTATGGTCTGTGTTGCGCCACTTATTCCTCAACTTTATAATACTGATTTTGAGGTTAAGAAACTTGCAATGAAGTTCCTTATCATCTGTGGTGCGATGATGCCCGTATTCAGCCTTTCCCACGGCTCATACTTTGTACTTCGTTGCGGTGGCAAGACGGGCATAACTTTCATTTTTGACAGTGTGTTCAACTGGGTTATCGTTATTCCCACAATGTTCTGCCTTGTGCATTTCACATCGCTCGGCATCGTGTTTATCTATTTTGTAGTTCAGGCAACCGACATTCTGAAAAGTGTGTTCGGCTTGTGGCTTGTCAAAAAAGGCGTCTGGATAAACAAGGTTGTCCACAATGGATAAAAAGACAAAACAAAAAAACCTCCGATTTAATCGGAGGTTTTATTTTTTGTTATTAAGAAAGAAGTGTGCCGAGCCAAGCATCAATCATAAGGTTAGGACAAGTGGTGTCACAAGCGCCGAGGTCGTTAAGATTCGGCATCCAGGGCAACAATTCAGCGTCAATGACGATGTCGCACACTGCGATATTCTCATTCAGGCAAAAGTCCTCGACCAAAATGATCGGCTCTGCGTAAGACTTTTTCACTTTTACCCACCCTTTCTGTAAATAATTCTGCTTCTGCAGATACGATTAACAACATTTATTATACATTATAGGATTATTTTTTTCAAGGTTAAAACCGTTAAAATTAAGAAAAAAATAATAATTGTGAAAGGTGTACAAATTTACAACCATTCAATCTTTTGAGGTTGTAAAAATTGCACCTATAAATTGCTATCAATAACCTATAATTACCCTACAATAAAGATATTGTAACACAAATTTCTGAAAAATCAATAGTAATTAACGAAAAAATTAAAACTGAATATTCTGTTATCAGAAGATAACTCAGGGCAGGAGGTGGTGCGCTTGTGGTAAGGAAATGTATAAGGCTCAATTCTGTGACCTACGCAAACAAAGCAAAAGCAGTGCTGAAAGAAAACGGTATCATTTCGCGGATGAAAAAGACGAGCAATGATGTTGACGGTTGCTCATATATTCTGGAGACGGAAAAGGTGGCGGTTGAAAGGGCTGCGGAAATATTGCGTAAGAGTGAAATCAAATTTTTAGTAACGGATAGGTGTGATTATCTTTGATATATTTTGATAATGCGGCAACAACTTTTACAAAACCAAGGTCAGTTCATTATGCGGTCAACACCGCAATGCGTAATTTCAGCGCAAACCCGGGCAGAAGCGGTCACTCGCTTGCACTTGCCGCAGCAGAGAAGGTTTATGAATGCAGGCGAAAAACGGCGCAGTTTTTTGGTTGTAATAATGAGGAGAATGTTGTGTTTACTCTCAATGGCACGATGTCGCTCAATATGGCAATCAAAGGCGTTGCGGTGCAGGGGGCGCATTTTATAATATCCTGCCTTGAGCATAACGCGGCAGCGCGACCGGTTGAAACACTCAGACAGCGTGGCGTGATTGAGTATGACGTAGCGCAGGTTTACCGTGATGAAGAAGAAACAGTGCAGAGTTTCAAAAAACTAATCAGAAGCAACACAAAAGCAATTGTCTGCACCCATGTTTCAAACGTTTTCGGAAACGTTTTGCCGATAGCGAAAATCGGACAACTTGCACGTGAGAAGGGAATTGTTTTCATCATTGATGCGGCACAGTCGGCAGGAATATTGCCGATTGATATGCGGTCAATGAATATTGACATTCTCTGCGCCCCCGCTCATAAAGGCCTTTTTGCACCGATGGGTCTGGGCATTATGGTCTGCAATTGTGACAAGGTGCTTGAAACGCTTATTGAGGGCGGCACGGGCAGTGCATCGTCAAGTCTTGCTCAGCCCGAATTTATGCCTGACCGATTTGAAAGCGGCACAGTCAATCTGCCCGCAATCGCGGGTCTTGACGCGGGAATCGATTTTATAAATTCAGTCGGACTCAAAAACATTCTGCGTCATGAGCAGAGTGTTGCACGTCATCTTTATGATGAACTTTCAAAGATTGACGGCATTGAATTCTATACTCCACGTCCAAAAATGCCCGATTTTGCACCGCTGATTTCTTTTAATATATCAGGGGTGGGGAGTGACCGTGTGGCGCACCTGCTCAATGAAGAAAACATCGCAGTGCGTGCAGGGCTTCATTGTGCATACCTTGCCCATGAATATTACGGCACACTCAGCACGGGCACAGTAAGACTTTCGGCAGGATTGTTCAACACTCATGAGGAAACAAAAGCGGTTGTCGCAAGCATCAAAAAAATTAAAAAATATCTTTTATAAGTCTTTTATTTTTCTCAATATTATGTTATAATTAAACGGATTATACAAATATGTAAAACAAGGAAGTTGGTGATTGCAATGGGTGAATTTTTCAGCAATATTTTCAGCCAGTTTACAAGCGTTTTTTCAACGTTCAGTTTCTGGGATGCACTTGATATATTAGCGGTTACGTTCATCATCTATATGGCAATAAAACTGATAAGGGACACAAGAGCGGTGCAGCTGATAAAAGGCATCATTGTTTTTGTTGTTGTGTATCTTATTGCAAAGATTTTTCAACTCCAGCTTCTTGCTTTCATTATTCAGGAAGTTGTTCTCCAATGGGGTGTTTTGGCGGTCATCGTACTGTTTCAGCCGGAAATCCGCCACGCACTTGAAAGAATGGGCAGAACAAAACTTGCAAACTTCATCACTCAGAGTGATGTGAAAATGAAGAAACAGGCGGACGCAATTGAACCCGTCTGCCGCGCGTGTTCTTCAATGAGTGCAAACCGAATCGGTGCACTTATCGTTTTTGAGTCCACAACTCCTTTGTCAGATATTGCCGCAACAGGCACAATGATTGACGCAAACGCGGAGTCAGGGCTTATTGAAAATATTTTCTATCCGAAGTCACCCTTGCATGACGGTGCGCTTGTAATCCGTGCGGGCAGATTGCTTTCAGCGGGTTGCATCCTTCCGCTCAGTTCAGGCGGCAATATCAGCAGGGAACTTGGCACACGTCACAGAGCGGCGCTTGGTATGAGTGAGGAGTCCGATGCGTTTGTAATTGTTGTTTCAGAAGAAACAGGTACAATTTCCTATGCTTACAAGTCAACGCTTATGCGTAACATTCCCGCAAGTGACCTGAGAGATGTGCTTTCAAAGACATTTGTTGAGAATGAGGATCTTGAAGATGCGTTGTCCTCCGGAAAGAATAAAATCAAGAGTTGGTTCAAAGGAGGCAAGAAGAATGACTAAGCGAAAGAAAGCCGAAAAAAAGGGCGGATTGTTGATAAACGCTTTTTCAAACAACAAATTCGTTATCATCATTTCGTTTATTCTTGCCGTAATTATCTGGTACACTTATTCCGCAACTGTTGCGCCTGATAAAGCGTGGACTATCAATGACGTGCCCGTGAAGATTGACCTTAAAAACTCAATCGCGGAAACGCTTGGTCTCAAAGCGTACGGCTATGAGGATGTAACACTTGACATCAAGGTGTCAGGTAAAGGCTACGTTGTCGGTGACCTTACTGCTGATGATGTTGTCATCACTGTGCAGAATATCAACAAGATTGATGATGCGGGTTACAAGACCTTGCAGCTGAGTGCTCATTCCGTTGACGGCAGTTTTGATGTAACTTCAATTTCTCCGTCATACATTGAAGTTTACTTTGACTTCCCCGAAACCCGTGAGTTTGAGGTGACACATAACGTTGTTGAACCCGAGGGTGGAGTAGCAGCTGACGGTTATCATTTCAGTGGCGCGTTTTACAGTGCAAAAGAAATCACAATCAGCGGCCCGAAATCCGAACTTGATAAAATTACCGAGGTTGTTGCAGAAACAGTTGTCAGCACAAGACTCAATAAAACAACTTCGCTCACCGCAAATTTAAGCGTACGTACAACTGACGGCCAGACTCCAAGATTCATCAGTTACGATGATTCCGCGGTCAGGGAAGTTTCTCTTTCAATCCAGAAAACAAAACCGCTCAAATTTATGGCGGAGTTTGATAATGTACCTGAATTCTATGTGACAGACCCGCTTTCTGTGAAGTATTCAAAGTCAGAAGTTCTTGTTGCAGGTACTGATTCACAGATAACTTCTCTTGCGTATTTTGAAGTTGGCCCGATTAAATTCAGTGAGATTTCACCGCTCAACAATACTTTTGAGTTTGAAGTCAAAGCACCCAACGGCATCACCGTTATTGACAACACGGAAACAGTAACCGTGACGGTTGATATGTCAGAGTTTGCTATGGAGACTTTCACACTCGGCACAGGCAATATAGAAGTGTTGAATACACCGCCGCAATACACAGTTGAAAACATCGGCTTTGTCGGCAGTGTGCAGATTGTTGCACCAAAGGGTGTAATTGATTCAATCTCAAGCGGACTTGTCACCGCAACAATTGACCTTGAGGGTGTTTCTCTCCAGAAGGGTGTAAATGAAGTTGAACTCAACATCGGCGTAAGAAACCGTAACGATTGCTGGGCTTACGGCACTTACACAACAACAATCACACTTAACTAAATAACTGAAAGAGCGAGGATTTTCCCCGCTCTTTTTGTTATCGCTTTTGATGTATCGTCATATTTATATAATCGGGTGATTGTATAATGAGTTTTATGATGGGCAAAACAAGGGTGAAAATATCATTCCTTTTCTTTGCAATGATTACATTGATTCTCACAATGGACCGGAAACTTGTTGCACTTGTTGCGGTGTTTAGCGTTGCTTTGCATGAAATGGGGCATATTGTCGCAATGGGAGTGCTGAAAAACAGCCCCGATGAAATTGCGTTCGGAATTTTTGGCGTCAGGATAAAGCAATCTTCGCGTATTTTTTCCGCTCGTCAGGAGTTTTTCGTTGTGCTTTGCGGACCGCTTGTGAATATCATTCTGTTTACAGTTTTTCTCTTGTTGCACCTTGTGTGTGAATGGTATGTTTTCCTTGTGGTTTTTGCCGTTAATTTTGCGGTGGGAGTATTCAATCTGCTGCCCGTAGCGTTGCTTGATGGTGGCAGAATGACGCGGATAATACTGATGCGTTTTCTGCCGGAGGAAAAAACAAGGGTGGCTATGCTCGCTATCAGTGCGGTAGTTACCTGCGTAATTCTTCTTTGCGGAGCGGTGCTTTTTATAAAAACGGCTGCAAATATAAGTCTGTTTGTAACCGGGCTGTATCTTCTCATAATGTGTGCCAGGTCAATCAGAATTTAGGTGTTGAGTATTTTCCGATCTTGTGTTACCATATTGTCAGAAACGGGGGATAAATATGAAAATATATAAAAAGATAGATGATCTCATCGGCAACACTCCTCTTCTGGAAGTCTGCAATCTTTCTGCGGATTATGACCTCGGCGCAACTGTGCTTGCAAAACTTGAATATTTCAATCCCGCAGGCAGTGCCAAGGACAGAATCGGAAAAGCGATGCTTGACGATGCGCAGGCAAAAGGTCTTATAAATAAAAACACAGTTATCATTGAGCCAACAAGTGGCAATACGGGCATAGGCCTTGCGTGCGTTGCGGCATCAAGGGGATATAAAGTCATTTTCACAATGCCTGAAACAATGAGTGTTGAGCGCAGAAAACTGCTTTCTGCTTACGGTGCAGAACTTGTGCTGACAGACGGAAGCAAGGGTATGAACGGCGCGATTGAAAAAGCAAATGAACTTGCAGGGCAGTATCCTGACAGTTTTATTCCGGGTCAGTTTGAAAACCTTGCAAACCCCGCGGCACACAGGGCAACAACAGGCGTTGAAATCTGGAATGATACGGACGGAAAAGTTGACATTTTCGTTGCAGGAATCGGCACGGGCGGCACAATAAGCGGCGTCGGAGAATACCTTAAATCAAAGAATAGCAATATTAAAATTGTGGGTGTTGAGCCTGCTGACTCTCCCGTGATTACTCAGGGCAGGGCGGGCGCACACGGCATTCAGGGCATCGGTGCAGGGTTCATTCCCGGCACATTCAATCAGGCAATCTGTGATGAAGTGATGACTGTTGAAACAAATGACGCAATTGAACTTGGCAAAGCGATGGCAAGGCGTGAGGGCGTGCTTGTGGGAATTTCTTCCGGTGCGGCTCTCCGGGCAGCATTCCAACTTGCAAAACGTCCTGAAAATAAGGGCAAGGTTATAGTTGTACTTTTACCCGATTCGGGCGAGCGATACCTTTCAACTCCATTATTTGATTAAACAAAAAAGCCACCGGCTATCATCTGATAACCGGTGGCTGATTTTTTTATTGATAGTAGATGGATTCGTCAAGTTGTTCAGTTGCGAACAAGTCGATGAGGTGGTTGTTTCTTGTGATTACAATGCCGTGTGCCTCGCAAAGACGTTTCTGCTCTGCTTCAAAGTCCTTTTCTGTCAGGAGTGCTTCAGCATCAATCTTCCATCTTTCAGTGTTTGTGCCCTTGTAGTAAACAAGGTGATAACCGTATGTGCTCTTTACAATCTTGTAGTCGCCTGCTTTTGTTTCTGCATCAAAGAGGAATTCGTCAATTGATTCAACGAGTTGCTCTTTTTTGATCTTTTCAATGAGACCGCCGTCTTCCTTTGTTGTGTCGTCGCTGTACTTCTTTGCAAGTTCAGCAAACTTTGCATCAGTCATATCTGTTGCTTCCCATTCAGCGCAAATCTGCTCAATCTTTGATTTAGCCTGAGCGTCTGCTTCGTCAGCGGTGAGGTTTGTGCCCTCAGTGCTTGAAGAGATGAGAATGTGACGCATATCGACTGTTTTGTAGTCCTCTCTGTGAGCGGGGTCAATAACAAATACAAGGTAGGAAACCTGGCTTCCGTCAATTGTTTCTGTGATAACAGTGTGGTCGTTAGCCTTTCTGCTGTCATCAAAGAGCCAGTCTCTCAACTTTGTAAGGTTTTCATTCATGTTTGCGTACTTGAAATCTTCCTCAAGGGTTTCCTCAACTTTGAATTTTGACATATCAACGCCCAGCGCGGTAGCCTCGTTTTTGATTGCTTCGTTGAAACTCTTTTCGTCAGTGATGAGGGAGTTGAGTCTGTTCGCTGCTGCGAGCGCATCGTCAGCGGAAGCGTAAGCCTTGCTGAATGTGTTCTGTGTGTCAGGTGTGAAGATACATGCTTTGAAAGTTACGGATGTGAGAGTTTCCTTACCGAATTCCTTGAAATAATTTTCAAGGTCAGTGTCAGTGTATTTGAGTGTTTCGCAGTAGTCGTTGTAGTATTTGACAGCGATTAACTGATATCTGTAATTCTTCAGAACGATTTCTTCGTTTGTACCAAAGCCGTATTTCTGATTGAAGAATTTGCTGTCACTACCGCTTGCGTTTGCACATTCCTTACGCAATGTTTCAGCGGTTGAGTTGTAAGTTTTGATTTCCTCTTCGCTGAGGTCCTTGCCCTCTGCAAGACCCGCTTTTGCAACACCGACGATTGAGTGGATGTTGGTCATAACCGTCTCTCTGTCAGGGTAGGAGTAGGTGCTGTTCACAACCTGGGTTGCAATCATCTGATACCAGTAGTTATAGTCAGCAATTGTAAATTTCTCGCCGGAAATTTCAAAAGCAGTTACTCTGCGGTGAACAAAGCCTGTTTTTACAAGCACAATACCTGTGATGAAAAGTGCGATGAGAAGACATACGAGACTCCAGATGAGAGCCTTCTTTACCTTCTTTTTACGAACACCCTGCGGAGTTCTGCTCTTGGCATTCTTCTGCTCCTTCTGAAGCCTTGCCTTTCTTGCGTCACGATAATTTTTTTCGTTGGATTTCTTTGAGTTTTCCATAAAATTCTCCGTTCTGTTGCCGTAAGATAACCTTGCAGCAACCAATGTAAAAATCAATATTTAGAATATCTTACAACATTTCTTTGGTTTTTACAATACTTTTTCGTTAAATTGTTTAATAATTATTTATGATGATATAAAAGAATGCTTAATTTCCGGTTAAAAGTCCATAGTTATATTATTGTCACATCGTTGTAATAATGAGTGATGATTTCATCCCACGAATAGCCCTGAGCGGCAAGTGCGTTTGCGCCATTCTGGCTCATTCCCACGCCGTGCCCCTTGCCCTTTGTTGTGAAAACGTAGTTGCCGTTTCTGACTTCAAGCGTAAAGCAGGGTGACGCGAGTGAGAAAAGCGAGCGTATTTTCATTCCGCTGTAAGCCTTGCCGTTGATTGTTATTGTGTCAACCATTCCCGCGTCAGTGTGTGAGACCTTGCCTATCTGCACTTTGCTGTCCGTTATTGAAAGTGTGCTTTTGAATTTCTGCTCAGTGAATGTAAATGTGTTGATAAAGTTTGCGTTTGCTTCGTCGCCCGATGAATCAACTGAAACAAGGTATGAAATTTCGCCGCCCCACACGTTGCTGCAGTCCTCGGTCTTTCCCCATGACATTGCGTGAAACGCGGCCATAATCGGCTCATCGTCGCAGACAATAAGTTTACCGATGACTTCGCTTACTGCGTTGCGGACGCGTCCGTAATACGTGTCAAAATCATCGCCCCACAACTGCTTCAATTGCTCGGTTGAGTAGTACGCCTGATGACTTGCGCTCTGGTCAGAGATGTGAGCGTTTTTGATTGATGGGTCAGGGTTTGCTTCTGAGCGCAGACGGATGTAATGGGCGTAGGTGTAACTTGTCACAGCCTGCGCTTTGAGCGCTTCAATGTTGTACAGTGCGGGCATTTCTGCGGCAACAACTCCCGTTATGTAATCAAGCGCGCTCATATTCACAACCTTGTCCTCATTTTTGATATAAACAAGAAAGAAGTCATTTTCATCAGCCGAATTCATATTTTCCGCCTTGTTGTTTCCGTCAGTTGCAGAAGTTGCCGATTGCGTGTCAGACGGGCTTTCATCACGCGTTTTTGCAAGCGACAACAGTGGTGCAAAAATAAGAAAAAAACCAACGATGATGCATAAAATTCCTATCTTTTTCATTTTGTTCACCAAGCCTTTTTGATTAGTTCGTATAAAGTATATTTTGCGGTGATGAAAAATATAATCTGAAAACCAAAAATACTTGACTTAATAGTTAAATTATTATAAAATATTAAGATAATTTATATAATGGGAAAATTTTATTTTTGATTAAGAATGGAGGTCAGATGATGGATAATTTGAATGAGAACTACAATGAACACGGCTATGTAACCGATGAATTCATTGATGACGTGAAGAAGTGTAATTTTATAAATCCATCTTATTATGACAAGTTTGGAGCAAAGGTAGGTTTGCGCAACGCTGACGGCAGTGGTGTTATGGTCGGACTTACGAAAGTGTGTAGTGTTCAGGGTTACTTTATGAGTGACGGTGAGCGTATGCCCACTGACGGTAAACTCATTTACCGCGGCGTTGATATGAAGGATATTGTTGACGCGTGTATCAAAGAGGACAGATTCGGTTTTGAGGAAGTAATCTGGCTGCTTATTTTCGGCTATCTTCCCACAGCGCAGCAGTTGGAGGATTTCAAGAAACTTCTTGCCGAGCATCGTGAACTTCCGCCCGGATTTACGGAAGATATGATTATGAAAGCCCCCTCTGCTGACATTATGAACAAACTCTCCCGCTCAGTGCTGGCGCTTTATTCTTACGATGACAACCCTGATGACACCTCAATTGAGAATGTTCTGAGCCAGTCAATCAGACTCATTTCACAACTTCCCTCAATTATGGTCTATGCTTATCAGGTAAAACGCAGGCATTATTACAAAAAGAGTATGTATCTTCATTCTCTCAAGCCCAATCTCAGCACTGCGGAGAGCATTCTTCATATGCTCCGTTTCAACAGCAGTTACACTGATGAGGAGGCAAAACTTCTTGACCTGTGCCTTATCATTCACGCAGAGCACGGTGGCGGTAACAACTCCGCGTTTGCAACACGTGTTCTCACTTCTTCCGGCACTGATACTTATTCCGCAATTTCAACCGCAATCGGCTCTCTGAAAGGTCCCCGTCACGGTGGTGCAAATCTCAAAGTTGTTGAAATGCTTGATTACATCAAAGCGGGCGTTGAGGATTGCGACGATGAGGAGCAGATTGTGGAGTTTATCCGCAAGATTGTCCGCAAGGAAGCGGGCGACGGCTCAGGCCTTGTTTACGGTATGGGCCACGCAGTTTACACACTCTCTGACCCAAGAGCAGTCCTTCTCAAAGAGAATGCAAAACGTCTTGCTGAAAAGCACGGCTACGGTCAGGATTTCAGAATTCTTGAACTTGTTGAAAAACACACTCCTGACATTCTTGCTCAGGAGAGGGGCGAGAAGAAAATTGTCTGTGCAAACGTTGACCTTTATTCAGGTCTTGTTTACAAAGTGCTTGGCATTCCGCAGGATTTGTTTACTCCGATTTTTGCAATCGCAAGAATTGCAGGCTGGTGTGCTCACAGATTGGAAGAACTTCTCACAGGCAAGAAGATTATCCGTCCTGCTTACAAGTACGTTTCGCTTCCCAAGAAGTATTGCCCGATTGATGAAAGAGCGCATGAGTATGATGCTTCTCAGGTGGGCGATTACAGAACAATTGAAGAGCGTTTGACAAAGAAGGACTAAATTTTACGGAAGGTCTTGATTTTATGTCATTGATTCAGCAGAAAAAAGAAAAAACGATAAATTCAATTTACATCGCGTCGGTGCTTGTTGTCGCAGCGGTTGTCGTCGTGCTTCGTACTCTTATTGCAAAGAATCACATTGAAGCGGTGACAGGTTTTTATATTGGCGGCAAAGGAATGATTGCAACCTGCAACATTCTTCTTGCGGTGCTTACAGTTGCACTTATTGCTTATCCGCTCATTAAATTCAGGGGTAAAAGGCTTGACGTCTGTCCCGAAGGCAAATTGATGGGCTTTATGTCCTTTGTACTTGCGGCCGGATTTATCTATGATATCTACACTTCCCTGACAATTTTCTCAACTTCAAAAGCGTGTGCTCATTTCATCCGCCTGTTTTCATCACGCCGTGCTGAAACAACAAACATCGCGGTTGAACTTTTTCAGGGCTACGCACTTCTCATCGGCACGGTTTTTGCTCTGTTGAGTGTTATCTACTTTATGGTTTTGGGACTTCATTGTTTTAATAACACAGCGGGATATATGAGACGTGGCTTCCTTGCGCTTGCACCTCTCTGGTGGGGCGTTTTCAAGGCGGTTTACCTTATGCTTATCCCGATGGATTTCACCAACATTTCCGACATCCTCTATGAAGTGATTATGACAGGCTTTATGATTTTGTTCTTCTCCACTTTTGCGCGTGTTGCGTCAAGAGTTGACGGTGAGCATTCCGTTGGCAAGGTTCTTGCTTATGGTTTCTGTGCGGCTGTTTTTGCTGCCGTTGCATCCGTGCCCAGAGTCATTATGCGACTGATTGGCGTTGAGGGCGTTGTTTACACTTCTCCGCAGGATGTTTCCGAGATTGTTTTCAAATCCGAATACTGCTTTATGGCTCTTGCGGCATTCATTTTCTGCCTTACTTTTGTTTTGATTTCCTATTCAAAGATTGCAAAGGGCAGGGCTTATCTTGATGGTGAGCGTCAGGAGAGAAGTCACGATGAAATGATTGAGGAGCAGGAGTTGGAGGAGTACATTGAGCGCGCACTCAATGAGGGCAATTCCGAAACCGAAGAATAAACAATTTATCAAAAATCCCTGTTTTCACAGGGCTTTTTTGAGATATAGGGGTAAGCGAAAATGGCACAGACCGATATGAAAAAATTAAATGATATTCTTTCAGGTCGGCTCAGTGCGTATGGTTTTTGCAGTTTTGAGTCTTTGAAAGATTCGCTGATCAGGTGCAGAGCGCTTTCGCGTCTGCCGCAAAATTCACGCGGAGTGATAACGGCGCTTTTCCCTTATTCATTGGGCGATGAAGCATATGAAAACTCAAACATTTCGCGTTACGCCTGCGTTGCGGATTACCATGTTGTTGCCCTGAAAATACTGAATGACCTCTGTGATGAATTGAAAAAAGAATGGCCTTGTGAAGAATTTGTGCCGTTTGTTGACAATTCTCCCGTTGCGGAGGTTTATGCTGCGGCACTGTCAGGGCTTGGCAAAATCGGCTCAAACGGTCTGCTCATAAATGATGATTACGGCTCGTGGGTTTTCATCGGTGAGATTGTAACAACGCTTGAGTTTGAAAATCTTACAGCACCAAGTCATTGCATCGGGTGCGGAATGTGTGAAAAGAAATGTCCGTCAGGTGCAATCAGCAACGGAAAGATTGATAAAGAAAAATGTTTGTCGGATATAACTCAGCGTAAAGGCGAGTTGACTGACGGGCAGAAAGAAATGATAAAACTGAGCGGATGTGCGTGGGGATGTGACGTGTGCCAGGTTGTCTGCCCCCACAACGCAGACGTTAAAGTTACAGATATTGATGAATTCAGAAACACTTTTTCACCATTTGCCGACCCTGAAAACCTTGAAGGCAAAGCGTATGGATGGCGCGGTGCAAAGGTGATTGAAAGAAATTTGCAGATACTTGACGGAGAGTGATTTGATGGCAACCCCGCTTTTTGACGGAATAAGAAAATATGCGGACAAGGGTGTCAGCTCTTTTCATACTCCCGGCCACAGTGCAAATGCTCCTTTTATAAGCAGGATTCTCACAGCTGACCTTGACCTGACCGAATTGAAAGAAACGGCAAGTCTTTACGATGGCGGCGATTTTATAGAGCAGTCGGAAAAGAATATGGCGTCAGTTTTCGGTGCGCAAAAATCTCTTTATTCCGGCGGCGGATGCACTTTGTGTATCCAGACAATGCTCCGTCTTTGTGCAAAAAACGGTGGCAAAATCATAGCGGGGCGTACAATTCACAAAAGTGCGGTCAATGCAATGGCGTTGCTCGGACTTGAGCCCGTGTGGATTTACCCTGAGCAGAATGCGGGCGAGGGATTCAGCGGCAGAATTACTGCATCATCGGTTGAAAAAGCACTCAGAGAAAATTCGGACGTCTGCGCGGTGTATATCACAACTCCCGATTATTTCGGTGTGATAAGTCCCGTTGATGAAATAGCGCAGGTTACAAAAAAATATTCCGTGCCTCTCCTTGTTGATAATGCGCACGGCTCGCATCTTGTCTTTTTCGGAAAACATCCGATAAGCAGAGGCGCTGATATGTCAGCTTGCTCACTTCATAAAACTCTGCCCGTGCTGACCGGAGGCG
>JAZQTF010000165.1:0-5498 GCA_045630445.1 Acutalibacteraceae bacterium | reverse complement strand
CAGCCACCTCCCCTGACAAGGGTAGGCGGTTATTTTGCTCAGCTTTTTTGTCTTCCCCCAGTAGAACTGGGGGTTTATTTCCACGTCTAAAGACGCCAACAAAAAGATGCCCTGCTTTTTGCAGAGCATCTCAGAAAATCTAATTTTAATTTTTATAACAAACCAAATGCAGCGCAAACAATCAGGAGGATGCCGAATGCAACCGGACCGATAAGCTCAGCAACGAGCGACTTTACGGCATGACCTCTGCGACGCAATGCAACGGACGCTGCAAGACAGAATGTGATAAACGCCGGAATGAAATAAAGTATCTGACGATAAATTTCAGTGCCGCCACCATTTACATCAATCAAAACCGCGATAATTGTAACAAACGGCAAAAGAGTTGCGGCAATTACAAAATTCAGGACAATTGAAACGGTATCAATTACTGTGCGCTCTGACTGCTCCTGCTTCTTTACAAAGATGATGATTGCAAGCAACGCAAGGATTGCAGCACCCAACGCCGGATATACTACAGTATAACTGAAATGTGCAATATGGGAGAAAACGAAAGAGTTTTCAACGGGCTGAGGAAGTTCCCATGAAACAAGTTCAACATCAAATTTCTCAAGCATTTCCGGCTCGGTGTATTCATACCCCTCAACATTGTCAAAAACTGCAACGTAGGGTTCAGAAATGGTGTTTTCATACGTTTCACCAAATTCACCATCACCCATAAGGAAATCAGCGGTAAAGATAAAGACGATTGCAAGGTCAAGATTATCCTTTGTTGCAATAACGTGTTCACTTGCACCCTTTGCAGAATTTTCCGAAACATAAGTTCCTTCATAATATCTTTCAGTGGGGTCATAATCACCGCTGGTGTTTGTGAATCGGCATCTGTAAACGCCTTCAACTGTTTTTGTTTCACCATTGAGTTTGTAAGTTGCAGAGTAACTGAAGTCATGCTCAGTGATTGTGGGGACTTTTGCAACACAAACAAAAAGGCTTGCAAGAATTGCAACGATGATGCCTATTACAATAATGAATACCGGAAGTTTCATGGATTTTGTTTTCATAAACTTATCCTCCTTTTAATGTCAGAAACAAAGACTGTCAACTTTATCAAGAAGCACTGCCAACTTCTGTTTACAATGCTCAATCCTTGCTGCACTTTCGGTTTCTTCAGGTCTGCGGGCTGAGCGGCGAAGCATACGGACATAACCGATTATCATCGCTTTCTCTGCAACAGACCGGCACAACTGCTCATCATCTGTGCCAAGATACATTTTAAGGGCCATATTCCAGAATTTGCCCGCAGTTTCAAAGGTGTAGCCGAAAAACTCTTCCATATTCTTATGGTCAAGTTCTGAATAACCCACAAACGCGTTGAACATTGAGCCGAGTTCAAAAATGGGATGGCCCATACATAAGGTGTCCATATCAATGAGCAACGGCTCACCATTTTGAACCATAATGTTATTTGTGTGGTAATCGCCATGCAACAATGTGTTCTGTTTCGGCACCGCTTCAATCAGATTGCGGAGTTTTCTGCCCTGCTCTACGGGGATATAATCCGCTACAAAATCAGCCCACGCAAGAGCGGTCTGTCTCATATCGGGTACAGTGCCATCTTCAACGTCAATTACGTGAATACTTTTGAGCATATCAACATAATACTTCACTGCCAAGGACAAATCTTCGGGATTTTCCTTGATGAGTTTTGTGACGCTGCTTGCATTGAGAAGTTCTGTGACTGTGCCGTAACCGTCACCTACACGGACTATACCGTAAGGAATGGCGGTGTTGACACCAAGCACGAATGCACGCCTTGCGTTTTCACGCTCCTGCTTGATTTCGGGCAGTGCATCCTTTGCAAAATAGGTCTTGATAATTGTTTCATCATCGTAACGATAAACTGCACCGTTTGCACCTTTTGCGATGAATTCACAACCCTCAACGCTCATTCTCTGATACGCTTTTTCAACTGTTATCATTTCAGTAAAGCCTGTCATATCAAGCACGTCATAGACACTGGGCGCAACGTTGATGATTGCAAGTTTCGGCTCCTCTTTACGAAGTCTTAAAATCACACGAAGTCCCGCAGATGACACGTACTCAAGATTGTTAGCATCAATTACGGTGTATTTGCCTTTATTCTCATTTTTAATAGCGACAATTCTTTCTTCTGCTTCAGCAGCGTTTGTGGCATCAATTCTGCCCTCAACAGCAATATAAAGAATATCCTTATCAATGCGATATGTAATGTTCATTTGTCTAAACTCCTCTGAAAACTATTTCTGTAAGCGTTTTGTATTCAAGCCACGCTGACGTATCTGACAGACGCTCGGTATACTTTACAATTGAGCGGTAATACCAAGCCTGCTGTGATATATCTTTCTGATTAAATCTCTGCCACATTGCGTTGCCCTCAGCTTTCCACTCACGGTAAAAAGAACGCATATTTGCAAGTTTGTCACCAAGCCACACAATCAGCACCGCAATATCGTCAGTGTTTTTCAAAACTTCCAAAGACTCTTCCTTACGGACTTTCCATGTTGCATCGGGTGGCAAATCCTCGCGTTTATCTTCGGTTTCCGCCTGCACAAGTTCCTGCACACGTTTGCCGAATTTTTCTCCGATTTCTTCAATTGTAACTCCTGCATCTTCCACAACGTCGTGCAACGCGGCTGCGGCAATCAGATTCTGGTCATTTGTCATTGTGCCGACAATGACTGCCGCCTCCATAGGATGCAGAATATAGGGTGCCTCACTTTTTTTGCGTCGCATTCCATCGTGGGCTTTTACTGCAAATGCGATTGCTTCGCTTACAAGTTCCATTATTCAATCACCAGGATGTCAGCAAAACCTGTCATTTCAAACACATCCATAACCGTTTCGCATACGTTTATTACTTTCATTGAGCCAATCTGCTGCATTTTCTTCTGTGAACTGAGCAAAACACGAAGTCCTGCACTTGATATGTATTCAAGGCCTTTCAGGTCAAGAATAAGATTTTTTGTGCCGCTGATGTCATCGTTGATTGTTTTGTCAAGCGCAGGTGCAGTTGTTGTGTCAAGTCTGCCCACGATTTCCAGAGTAGTGGTTTCTGCATTTTTCTTAATTTCAATCGTCATAACAGTTATCCCCTTTTATATTTTTTTGATCATCGTTAATATGTTTTCGCCATTTTCATAAACATAGGAAACGGTATCCATAGTTTTCTTTGTGATGAATATTCCAAGTCCGCCGATTTCACGCTCCTGCGCAGACAAAGTGATATCGGGGTCAGGCTTCTGCAACGGGTCAAACTCAACTCCCCTGTCTTTAAGGCAAAGAGTAAGAGTACGGGTTTCTTCACAAAAACCGATTGAGAGAGTTACATCACCATCTCCGCCGCCATAAGCATAATGAGCAACGTTGACAAACACCTCTTCAACGGCAACACAGATTGCCATCTGAGTTTTCATCGGACAGTCATAGCGTTGCAACGTTTCTTCAACAAAGCCGATTACATCGGGCAACGCCTGCGTTTTTGCAGGGAAAATTTTATCCATCAACTGCTCACCGCCTTCCTGACACTTATAATCAAGTATCAGCATTGTAATATCATCAAACTGCGGTGCCTGACCGACAAACTCATCAATGTCAGACTTCAATGCAGTCAGAAGTGCCTGGGCTTTTTTGTCAGCATTATTATTCATAAATTCAAGAAGTCTGTCCTCACCATAAAGTGCGTTTTCTGCATTTGTGGCTTCAGTGACACCATCGGTGTAAAGAAACAGTCTGTCGCCCTTATTAAGCACAAGTTCACTCATACGGTACTTCATACCTTCCATACCCGCAAGGACGAATCCCGCACGGGTTTTAAGATATTCAAAACTACCGTCCGCACGCCTGAGAAGTGGCGGATTGTGTCCCGCATTTGCAAACTGGACATTACCGGTTGCAACGTCAAGAATTCCCATCCACGCAGTAACGAACATTCCCGACTCATTGTTTTCACAGAGTTTTTCATTTGCTCTTGTGAAGATTTCATTTACTGCCAGACCGCTTTCCGCAAGGTCTTTGATGATTGTTTTGGCGGTCATCATAAACATTGCTGCGGGAATTCCTTTGCCCGAAACGTCTGCGGCAAGGAAAGCAAACTTTGTATCACTGATTTTGTAGAAATCATAGAAGTCTCCGCCAACCTCTTTTGCGGCAATCATCTGCGCATAAACGCTGTAATCCTCGTCCGCCGGGAAATTGGTGGGAAGTGCGGAAAGCTGAATCTGCTTTGCGTATTCAAGCTCTTTGTCAATACGCGCTGCTGCTTCGGCAATATAGCGTTTAAGAGTTGAAACAGTTGAGTTGATATCATCGGACAATGACGAAAACTCCTCATTTGTACGCACATCAACTGTAACGTTAAGGTCACCCGCTGTGATGCGGCCAAGTGTATCATTTATCTTTTTGAGATTGTTGATAATTACACGTTTTATAAGAATGTAAATAAACACAAACAACGCTGCGAAAATAAGTACGAGCATAAATATGCTTGTGTAGAGCGAAGCGTCACGCATAAATGTTGCTTCCGCCTGCGGCATTGCGGCAATTACGCAATAGCCTTCAACGAATTTGAACACATATACGTACTTTTCACTTGCATCGGTTTTTCCGTCAACAATGTCAGCGTAATAAAGTTGTGATGCGGTTTTGCCGGACAACATTTCCTCAGAAGGATTGATTCCGATTGATGAAATATGAAGTCCTGAATATTCATTGTCAATAACCATATTGAATTTGTCATCACACACTGCAACAAATCCGCCCGTGCCTACGTGACGATTTTTTGTTACGTCAACAACAAACTCATTGAGCATCTGATGAAACTGCTCAGCATCATAGCCAACCTGAATAAATCCGCCGTCTTTAAGTCTGACCGCTGCGTATTTTCTCCACACGGTTTCATCCTTTCCCCTCGGGCAATACTCCTGCACAAAGGAATTCTGCTTTTTAAGCATATCAACAAATTCCTTGGACTGCGCTTTACTATTCATATCATAATTATAAACTCCGTCCTCCGTTGAGTCGATAATTATGCCGTCAGCACTGACAATGTTGATTTCTTTGATATCATATTTTTCTGCGATTGAAAGCAGGGATGAAAACTGTTTACTTTCATAGTCCCGCTTTACGCTCTCCGCGATTGAAAGAAGCTGAGCGTCAGATTTACCCTTGACGTCTGATTCAACGTCATTTATCGCGGTTGTGAAAACTTCCTGAGTTTCAATCCTTACCATTCCATTCTGAAGGAAGAAAGTAAATACGCTTGTGATAAGGTAAGCGATTACGATACACGCAAGAAGCCAGCGCTGGAAAGTGTTTGCAATCCTTTCACTCCCCTTTTTACGAATAAATCTTTCACGACTCAGGAGAGAAACAATAATAATTGCAACTCCAACCGCCACAGCATTACCGATTACCATCGGGATTGTAGCACCCTTGACGAATTCAAACGCATAAGAAGAATC
>JAZQTF010000164.1:0-1860 GCA_045630445.1 Acutalibacteraceae bacterium | reverse complement strand
ATAATAATGTTTCGGTACCCCTTACAGGGGTTAAGCCGGTAATATCCCCTTATAGGGGCAGTGTAAACCACCAGTTGAACTGGTGGTTTTGATTGGAGTGATTAAAATGCTTCGCGTACTTTATGAGGATAAGGACATCATTGTCTGCGTCAAACCTGTTGGCGTGTTGTCGCAGGGTCAGGCGGATAAGGATGACAATATGATATATCTGCTCGGTCAGCATTTCTCACATAGCGGGGAGAATGCCACCGCATTCTGCGTCCATCGTCTTGACCGCAGCGTTGGCGGCACAATGGTCTTTGCAAAGACTCAACGTGCGGCGGCAAAATTGTCGGCACTTGTGTCGGGCAACGGAATTACAAAGGAGTATCTTGCTGTTGTCTGCGGCACACCTGAGGAGGAGAGCGGAGTTTATAAGGACTTGCTTTTCAAGGATTCATCAAAGAATAAATCGTTTGTTGTAAAGCGTATGAGAAAGGGCGTCAAGGAAGCATCGCTTGAATATAACGTTGTTGGCAGTGCGGTGAATGATGGCAACACATTGTCACTTGTCAGAATCCGTCTGCATACAGGCAGGACGCATCAGATAAGGGTGCAGTTTTCATCGCGTAAAATGCCGCTTTTAGGTGACGGAAAATATGGCAGTCGCGACAATCACTGTGACGTTTCTCTCTGGTCGCACCGACTTTCCTTCCGCCATCCGTTTACGAATGAAATCATTGACATGTCATGTGTTCCCGACAATGAATATCCGTGGAATATGTTTGAGAAATGATGATACCCCCCGCGGCTCACGCCGCAGGGGGTATCTTTGTTGAAGTTGTATTATATATTATTTGTTTTCACGTTTTAATGTAATATAAACGCATTCCTGAATTGCGGCAAATGTTGCTATTGAACATACTATGACGGAGCTGTATTTCAATTCTATAAAAGACAGTGTCAACGGCAGAAGAAACAATAATAATCCTGTAATCTTGTTCATTATGGTATGCAGGGAAATGAACTGCCTTTTAAAGATATATCCCAATACGATATTAAAAATCCTGATAATTGCGATCAAAGCGCCCCATATCCATAACCACAAAGGAATGTTGAGTGTCGGTAATATTTTAATCAAAGATACTGTTATAAACACAAGGTCGGCCGCAGTGTCAATTTTATCTCCGGATTTGCTGACACTGTTTGTTTTTCTTGCGACAGTTCCATCTATCATATCGCTGAAGCCACATACGGTATATGTGACATAAAACTCTGCTGAAAACGCAGGGAAGAATAAGAGCAAAACGCTGCCGGGAATACGGCAGGCTGTGACTATATCTGCAATATGTTTTTTCATTTGTTCTCCTGAATTATAAATAAAAAGAAGCACCACACTTTTGTATGATACTTCTTTGTGAAAGAGCAATCATAGCCCAACGAAGCGGATTTTAATCAATAACAGGTGTAATAACGGGCTTGCCCTCTCTGTCAAGCAGTACTGTTAATCCTCCGGCATAGCCTTCTGCGTGAAAGAAATAATTGACACCTGTTTCTTTATCAACCCAGATTTGAGAGGTGCCTGCGCCCTGACTGTAAACTTTTTCAAATCTTTTATCCTTTGACATTGAAAAAACCTCCTGTAAAATTCTTTTCGGTAAATTTATTATATCATATATTTGCAAATAAAATCAAGGTGTAGGGTGATGAGATACAGCCCAAAGGTCTGATGTGCGCCACGCTCTGCAACAGTACCCGTTTAAACCATAAACGATGAATTGTCAAACTAAGTGCAACACTTTTTGACATTTAATTCAAACAAATCAACTGGTTTTAAATAACCTAAAACTTTCTTGGGCCTGGCGTTAATTAGCGCCAGGT
>JAZQTF010000163.1:0-3630 GCA_045630445.1 Acutalibacteraceae bacterium | reverse complement strand
GGTGGTTTGCACTGCCCCTATAAGGGGCTATTACCGGCTTAACCCCTGTAAGGGGTACCGAAACATTATTATCGCATCACACGCACTGCAACCCGTAAACGGGTAGAAGTTCGGTTCTATCGGCTCCCTCTGACGAGGGAGGTGGATTTTTGCGTAGCAAAAAGACTGAGGGAGAGAAAACGTTGACTACCCCTCCGTCTGCGGCGTTGCCGCAGCCACCTCCCCTGACAAGGGTAGGCGGTTATTTTGCTCAGCTTTTTTGTCTTCCCCCAGTAGAACAGGGGGTTTATTTCCACGTATAAAGACGCCAACAAAAAACAAGAAGGATGGTGCAATGCGCCATCCTTCTTGTTTTAAAATACGAATTAAATTATCTGTGTACCGCCCCATTCAACTGCAACAAAGCCTGTGCGGTCAGGGGTTGTGAGTTTCTGCTCAGAATAAAGATATATCACAGGTTTATAACACATTCCATCCCACGGCCAATACTCAATTTCAACGTTGATATTTTTTACTTTTGACGCAACGGACTTTGGCACATCAATAAAGATAATTGCCGCAAAAGCAAAGAGCGACGCGGTCATAACAAGCACCAGAATTGATACCATCATTTTTTCATAAATCATTACCCACCCTATTTCGCACAAAGCAAAACTTCTTTACAAAATATTGATACAACTTTTTCACCGGCAATACAAGAAAGGTTACAAACTGTAACCATTGATGACGAAAAAGAATTGTCGGAGCGATGATATGAATCCCCTGTTTCACTCAATACAGAATGTATGTGGACTTTTTTTCAAATTCTTATTGATAATTATATATATAATATGGTATGATAATATGTAATTTTCAACGATGAGGTGATTTTTTGTCCATCGACAAGAGTAAAATCAGAAATTTCTGCATTATTGCACATATAGATCACGGCAAGTCAACCCTTGCTGACCGTCTGCTTGAAAAAACCCGCTCCGTTGCTCAGAGAGATATGACAAACCAGTTGCTTGACAATATGGACCTTGAGCGTGAGCGCGGAATTACAATCAAAGCACACGCGGTAAAACTCAACTACACAACCGAGAGCGGTGAGGAATACATACTCAACCTCATTGACACTCCCGGTCACGTTGACTTCAACTACGAGGTTTCCCGCTCACTCGCCGCTTGTGAGGGTGCGGTGCTGATTGTTGACGCATCACAGGGTATTGAAGCGCAGACACTTGCAAACACCTACCTTGCGCTTGACCACAACCTTGAGATTGTGCCCATCATCAACAAAATTGACCTCCCTGCCGCTGACCCTGACAGAGTTGCAGCAGAGATTGAGGAAGTTATCGGTCTGCCCGCAGATGAAGCGCCCAGAGTTTCCGCAAAGACGGGACAGAATATTGAAGCGGTGCTTGAGCAGATTGTTTCACTTGTGCCCGCTCCGACGGGTGACGACTCCGCTCCCCTGCGCGCGCTTGTTTTTGACTCCATTTACGATTCATACCGCGGTGTCATTGTTTACGTAAGAATTATGGACGGCACAATCAAAGCGGGCGACACAATGAAGATGATGGCAACGGGCGCACAGTTTACCGTTGTTGAAGTTGGCTATATGCGTGCAACGGGTATGGAGCCTGCCGCTTGTCTTTGTGCAGGTGAGGTTGGTTACATCACAGCGTCAATCAAGACAGTGCACGACGCACGCGTTGGCGACACTGTAACCCTTGCAACAAATCCCGCTCCCGAAGCGCTCAGCGGTTACCGTGCGGTTAACCCGATGGTTTTCTGTGGTGTTTATCCCGCAGATGGTGCTGACTACGAAAACCTGCGTGATGCGCTTGAGAAACTGCAGCTCAATGACGCATCCCTCTCATACGAGCCTGAAACATCGGGTGCGCTCGGCTTTGGTTTCCGTTGCGGATTCCTCGGACTGCTCCACCTTGAAATTATTCAGGAAAGACTTGAAAGAGAATACAACCTTGACCTTGTCACAACTGTGCCGAGCGTTATTTATAAAATTTATCTCACAGACAACAGTATGGTTGAGATTGATAACCCGACCCACTACCCCGACCCTGCAACAATCCAGTATTGTGAGGAGCCGATTACAAACGCTTTCATTTACGCTCCGCCCGAATACGTTGGTGCAATTATGGATTTGTGTCAGGAAAGACGCGGTGTTTACAAGGATATGACCTACATTTCAAACGACCGTGTCACAATCAACTACGAGTTGCCGCTCAACGAAATTATTTACGATTTCTTTGACTGCCTCAAATCACGCACAAGGGGTTACGCATCCTTTGACTATGAGATTATCGGCTACCGCCGCTCAAATCTTGTTAAACTTGACGTGCTTCTCAACGGCGACATCATTGACGCATTGTCATTCATCATCCATTCGGATAAGGCTTACGCAAAGGCAAGAAAGATTGCCGAAAAATTGCAGGCAAACATTCCGCGTCAGATGTTTGAGATTCCGATTCAGATTGCAATCGGCGGCAAGGTTATTGCAAGAGAAACTGTAAGAGCGCTTCGTAAAGACGTGCTTGCAAAATGTTACGGCGGTGACATTACAAGAAAGAAGAAACTGCTTGAAAAGCAGAAGGAGGGCAAGAAGCGAATGCGTCACTTCGGTACGGTGGAAGTACCGCAGGAAGCATTTATGGCTGTGCTTAAACTTGACGAAGAATAGGAGGGCTTGGTATGCCTGCATTCTGTACCCACTACCTTTTCGGCGAGGAATTCCTGCTTGGACTTCCCACTGAAAAAAGGCACAACAAAAATTTCAGAAGCGCATTTTTCTACGGCGTACACGGACCTGATTTTTTACTTTTTCACCGCGCGATGCCGATGATGTTCGGCAAGAATTTCCGCAAACTTGGTGAAACACTCCACTCGGACACACCGGTGCCGTTGCTCGAAAAGTTGCAACAACTGCTCATTCAGCACAGGGACAACGATTTCATTCAGGGTTACGTTGCGGGTTTCATCTGTCACTACGCGCTTGACAGGACAGCGCACCCCTACGTAAACTTCCTGCAGGAAGCAATTATCCGCAAGGAAAACATCCGTTACTCCCCCACCACTGTCCACATCCGCATTGAAACAAACATTGACAAGTTTATGTTGATGGACAGACTGAAGATAAGTGATGCCCGCAAATTCTCAACAGCGGAGACACTTAGCACTGATGAGAAACTGCTCAAATGCATCTCCTCAACAATGTCAAAAGTCATCAACTCACTTTACAAAACAAAGATTACCACAAACTCCGTTATGCAGGCGTTTGCGGATTTCAGAAAGATTCAGACAATTATGTCAAACGAAAACTACTGGCGTGCTCCGTTTTTCAGAATGGCGCAGTTGCCGCTGATATTCACACGCGGTCCTGTCCGCTCAGCACTTTTAAGGTCGGGCAAGATGCGCACCGACTGGGACTACGCAAACGTAACGGGCAAAAAGTGGATGAATCTTGACACAAAGGGTAAGACCGTGCAGGACACTTTCATTGAAATATATGAAAACGCACTTTCACAGGCGGCTTATATGTACGACGAAATTCTTGCAGGCAACAACGTTATGGAAATAACGGACAATGTATCCTTTGACAAGGGTGTACCGATGAAACAAACGGGAGGT
>JAZQTF010000162.1:0-1338 GCA_045630445.1 Acutalibacteraceae bacterium | reverse complement strand
TTCAACCTGAATTACCTTGCCGAAGTTTTCGGTGTTGAGCACTGTGTATTCCCTGCAGTTGCGGGCGTAAATATTGCAATGCTCAAGCGCAATCGGGTTTACTGTGTGGAGTTTGCCTTTGACAAAAATATTCATTGTTTTTGAGCCATTGTCAAAATAACAATATCTGTGATAATCGTCAACGCACAGACGGAAAATCAGGCAATAACCGCCCTCATACTCCTGCGCAACCTTTGCACCTGCGAGCAAATCACTGACGGTGTAAGCAGAGTTTTTGATATAAAAAACACTGTCACTGTTTATCGGATACACGCTGAGTTTTGAGTCACAAGGAGAAATAAAACTACCGTCACTGTAATCAATCTCACGCGCACCCTGCGCCAGTTTCCTTGTAAAAAACTCGTTATAACTACGCCATTTCTTACTTTCATACTGGGTCATATCGATTTTATTTGTTTCAATAAAACCGCTTATCATACGGGTTGAAAGACGGCTGTTCATATACCATCCGACAATATTGGAAACAAAACGACAGACAAGAATTTTTAATATCAATCTGCCGAAAAAGTTGCCGTAAAGAAACTTCAGCCATTTGTCCTGAGCTTCATTTGAGGATACGATTTCACCGTTTCTGTTTTTAATAACTGTGTGTTTCATAAATTAAATAAGCAAAATGATAACGCTTGCGACAAAGCCGATACCGATGAAAATGAACATCTCACGCAAGCCGGGTTTTCTTACTTTAATCTTGATTACGAAAAGCGCTGCGATGATAAGCAAGGCCGCCATATAGATAAGGTGGAAGTAAGCCTGAAGAGCCTCAATCTTCTGCAAAAGGTAGATAAGGGGAAGAATGAGAGAAACGCTTGTTACGGGCAAGCCGTCATAATGCTTTCTCGGCTGAGTGGGTTCAAGTTGCTGACGCTCATCTTCCATTACGTTGAAGTAAGCAAGACGGATGATTGCAGCAAGAACGAACAATGATGAAATGATAACGTAAGCAACTTTGATTGCGGGCGGAATGGGATTTACGAGAAGGCTCTTTACTTCGCCCCAGCTTGTTACGGAAGTTGAAATATACTTCTTGATAAGGAGTGCATAACCGATAACAACCGGAAGCACACCGAAACAGATGATATCAGCAAGGGAGTCAAGCTGAATTCCGAACTTTTTCTCATTTTCATTTCTTTCCCTTGTTCTTGCAACTCTGCCGTCAAACATATCGCAAAGACCTGAAATCATCAGGAACAAAATTGCTCTGCCGATGAAACCGAGAGATGCGCTTGCAATACCGAGCAAGGAAGAAATAACACCGATAAAGGTTAAGATTACTGTATA
>JAZQTF010000161.1:0-1543 GCA_045630445.1 Acutalibacteraceae bacterium | reverse complement strand
TTACAGCGGATTCATCGTGCAAAGCAAAGTCACCACTGAAACGCCGCAGATTGCAGCGGGCGACAAAGTTAAACTTTCCGCCGACGCGGTGATTTACGGCACGGACAAGAAATTTGCCGACTTTGTTTATGATTCAATCCTCTTTGTAAGAGAAATTGACGCAGACAGAGCGGTGTTTTCACTGACCGAAAAGGGTGAAATCACCGGCGCAACCGATGTGAAACATCTTAATAAAACAAACTAACAAAAATCCCCCGAAGCCGTTTTGGTTTCAGGGGATTTTTTCATTTCAGTATCTGCTCGGTTATGTTGTCAGCAACCGCCATAAGCCGTGATTTATCAAGGCAGGAGAAGTAAATGAAGTCAAGCCGTTTGCGTATGTTTTCGCACTCCTCCAGAAATTTCACCGCTTCATTGAGCATTTCTCTTATGCCCTTGCGGTTGAATGACAGACGCTTTTTATGTTCATTAAGTGATTCCACATCGGTAAAGCGGTTGTAATTGATTTTCCGTCGGTCAATGAAATCCGCTGAATGATATGCGCAATCGGAGAAAAAGCAGACTTTCAATTCGGGCACAACAAGATGCTCAACACCTCCGCTCAATGCACAATAGCAGGCAATCACATCATAACCGTTTGCAAGCGCGTAAGTTTTGAGAATTTCAATCACCATTCCGCTCACCGCACCATAGCGGTCATTGAAAATGAAAAAACGGTCACACAGATTACTGAGCGTGCGCGTGTGCGTTTCAACTCCTCTTGCGGTTATACTGCTCAGGAAACAACGACTCTCCCGCCCCTGACGTCCATCTTTCAAAGGAAACTCCCGACGTGCAAGCCGTGACGCGTAGCGAAAAACTTTATCAGCGTTTACATATCTGTATGCGATTTCCCTGCTGTCATTCATCAGTGCCTGCGCCGCGGTCATAAAACCGACAGATTTCTTTTTAAAGTGCTCATACTCATCATACATCCGCTTTATCTTATCCGCATTTTCCTGCAATATTTCACGGTCAAAGCAATCGCACAGGCTGACAACTTCATCCGTTGCAACGGGATATTTTGAATTGAGCACTCCCCTCTCACCACCGTTCGATATGCAAGTGTTAAGTTGCGGAAAATACACAGCGTCAACCTGATGTGAGCAAAGCGGATTGCTCACCGATTGCACGCAGTAACCGCGTTGCTCCACGTTATCGGCAACAAGCCTTACAACCATTGACGCGACAGACCCGTTTGCCCCCGCGATATGATACACTCTGCCCACCGCTTCGGGACTGTAAAACTCGTCAAAGAATGAGCGCAATCCGCCCGGTGTGTAGGATTCCAGAAAAAAGTTTGTTTTTTCAAAAATACCGTCCATTAAACCCCTCCGAATACAAATTATTTATTACATTGTATTCAGTACGGTTAAAATGGGTTAATCAAAACCACCAGTTCAACTGGTGGTTTGCACTGCCCCTATAAGAGGATATTACCGGCTTAACCCCTGTAAGGGGTACCGAAACATTATTATCGCATCACACACACTGCAACCCGTAA
>JAZQTF010000160.1:0-4340 GCA_045630445.1 Acutalibacteraceae bacterium | reverse complement strand
CGGCAAAGTTGGGCATTGTGTTGTTTTCCCTGTCATATCTTATTCTTTCAATAAGTTCAGCACTCAAAGAATCGTACTTCATTTTCATAAATCTCATCCCCTTTTCAGAGTTTCATAATAGTATATCATAAACTGCATAAAAAAACAACAGTGAACGAATTCATCACTCGTTCACTGTTAAAATTAAATCTATAATTCAGTTTCAATCGGTGTGTATCTGTCAAGCACAGACTTCACTAAACCAGTAATATCTGTAAACCTTCCGTTATAATACAGCACGTTGTCCTCAAAGCCAAAATACATCCAGCCTATACTGTCCTCAGTTGCGAAACGGATACGGCCATCAAAATGAAAACCAAGGCGGTCAACTGTAGCATCATCCGTCCAGCCAACACCCTTTGAATACGCCATACGGATAATTTCATAATCGCTATCCTTTAAAATTGCCGTTTCAAAATCGGACTCATTATATAAAGCGGTTTCCTTGAACTCAGGAACAGTATCAGGAAAAAACTGTATGTTTTTGTAATAAGGGTCATCTTCACCGGGCACTTTATTATTTTCATCCTTTACCGCCTGAGTGGAAATCCGTTCAAAGAAGAAAACGTGCTTATGGTCACCGCATCCCCCTACCGTCTCAAAGGAATAATCGCCAAACACAATACGCTCCGATGAAAGACAGAGATAATCATCATTTATCTGCAAAAAGAAATGAGGAACTTTATAATCTTCGTCAACACCATACTGCTCCGCTTCGTCTGCGATTATCTTTTTCTCCGCCTGAGCAACAAGCTGGTCAGTAATGTATGGGACAAAGCGAACTTCGCTTTTGCTGAGTTCTATTGTTTTCTTACTTTCGGGAAGAGTGAGAATATACTTGCCGTCAACCTGTGAAATGCAGGTCCGGGTCTGTTTTGGTTCATCATCTGAAAAAGCCGGGCTTGTCCGACATCCTGCAAACGCGGTGAGCATCGCGGCAAAAATTAACACCAGAGCAAATATTCGTTTCATTGAAAAATCCCCCTTTATCACTCAACTATCAAAGCAAACATATCCTCATATAAATGATAATACTGTGGTGCGTCGGGATCACAATTTCCTTCAAGCGACACATAGAACACAACGTAATACGTTCCTTCTTCAAGGTCTGACAAATCATCAAACGACAGCTCAACACCCTTTAAATTCTCTCCGTTATAATCATACAGACGGATATTTTTAACCCTGCCATTGAACTGAATGCTATAAGTTACAGGTCCATCAAAGACGATTTCAGGTATCTGATCTCTGTACTTCGTAATAACAGTTGATTCTGCAACAACGTTTGTTGATAATACAACCTCACCTTTTTCTTTTATCTGTAACAAACGGCCATAAGGATAGATTTCATTTTTACCTGACTTTATACTAATATGGAAAACAAGATTTTCATTGGCACGTTGCTGCATTCTGATTGCAGTTGCCTTCACCTCGTACTGAGGAGTCCATCCGTTTACGTATTCATCATAGGTCAATGATTTTATTTCTTCACTGTGCTCAACTCTTATCACATCGCCCGAATACAATCCGCCAAAATCATCCCAGATAACACGGTAATACTTGCCGTCAATATCATAACCATAAAAGCAATAGGGCTCATCGCCATTATACTCAAAAGCAAGGCAACCCGACGTATCCTCGGCAATAGTCAGGGTAACTGACGGCACGGCATTTTCATCCGACGCACAGCCGCTGAACATTACAAACGACATAACAACAGTTAACACCAGAGCAAATAATCGTTTCATTACAACAACCCCTTTCGCGTTTTTATTAACGGAGTTATTTTTTAATTTCACTTCCGCCCCACTCTACGACAGTGAAGCCGACTCTTTCGGGTGCGGTAAGAGTCTGCGGCACAAGTTCAACAAATTCATCGCAGGACTGCCAAGCCATAAACACACGGATAAGTGTGTCAGGTGCGGGATTTATTTCGAGCTTTGCGGAATCGGTATAAACGTCGGTTTGGAAAGAAATAACATTATAAGGATTGCATTCCATAAGGGGCAACCAATAGACGATAAACTCATTTGCTTCACGGCGGCTGAGTCCAAGTGCGGCAAGCGCAGTTTCAAGAAACTGTGCGGTGTCCTCCCCCTTTACGCAAAATCCGCTTGACATATCGTATTGTACGGAGGTTTCACCCTCCCAATAAAGATAATTGTAGGTCTGGCCGTTTTTGTCGGTCAGGGTGCCATCGGGCGAAGCGGTCACAGTCCAGCCGCTATCATACGCAGGGTATGTGCAGGTCAACCTGCCGTCAAGGTCAAGAGTTACCGTAACGTCAGTTTTCTTTTCGGGATAAAGATAAATTACAGGTTTAGCACAAACTATAGCACCACGTATTCCCTCCGCCTGAGCAACAATGCACTTGTGCACCTTGTCAATGTACGCATCCTTAAAATCAAACTCAATCGCATCATCTATGCAATAATCATCGACAGCGCCATTGAGCCTGATATAATATGCCTCCTGCTCTTTGTAATGAAAATACCTGACTATAACATAATCAGCACCTGCTTCTTTTATATACCCCCAGTGGTAATGATCAACCAGTGCTGAGGGGTCAGTATCCATCCACTTATAATAATCAAGCGGGACATAATTGCCGCTCTCCTTTGTCCACTTTGTAACGCTTATCTGCAAGGGATAGGTTTCAGCAGCCAAGCCGTTATACGTAATGTTTACAAAGTCACCTGCGTGCGCGTCAATATTTTCAAGATGCGTTTTGCTGAAAGTGATAGAATTATTGGGGTCATCTTCCTTTTCAATGTAAACAGTATCACCGTAAATTTTAGTTATTCTGACACGTTCAGTTACAACGTCACCATCACCATTGCCACTTTCAAGTGCCCATAATTCATCAAGCGACTTGAAATTGTCAGGGAAGAAATACACCTTTGTTTCGTCATAACCATCAAGGCGATTCCAATTTACGATTTTATAGGTCAGCGCCGTATAAGTCCTTGTGCCGCCATCCAGGTAAACACCGCTCGGAATGGGCAGAAAAAGAATAAGAATCAAAATAACAATAATAGGTATCCAGATTTTCTTTTTCATTTATAACAACCCCCTTTTAAGATAAGCCAAGAGCATTCAGAAGTTTTTGCTTTTCTTCGTTATTGATTATTCTTATGCCGCCCTTGGCATAAATCAGATTTGATCTGAGCGTATAAGTCACTTCCTGCCCATCAGCAGTTCTGAAGGTTATAACATAACTTACCCTGCTATCAGTAGTGCCTGCGGATGGTGGGACATCGGGCCTCACTTCATCGTGATTATTCTCCTTGTTGTCATTTGCTCCGCCGTTAAAATAATTCTCATCCAATGATGCGGAAAAATTCAATACAGAGCCATTGGTATAACTCTCACTTACGGTTGAAAATAAAGCAGAAACATCATCCGCATCTGTAATTTTTTTATAAAACGGATAGCCATTTGTTCCGCTTTTGATTTCAAGTTCAACGTACTTAACAGGCGCAGCACAGTCAAGATTTTCATCCAAGAAAAAGCCTCCACCATCGCCACCATTCAACGCCATAACGGCACAAACGATAACGCAAAGACAAAGAGGAACACACGCCGCAATTATGCGTGAGCGTTTTCTTCTGCGGGTTTTTATTTTTTCTTCACCAAGACGGAATATCTCCGCCCTGCATTCTTCTAAATTTCTCATAATAATTGCTCACCATCCTCTCCAAGAATGATGCGAAGTTCTTTCTTTGCGCGGTAGAGCAGGTTGTCAACCTGTTTGCTGCTTTTCTTCATTACCTTTGCCGCCTGTTCATAGGTCATATCCTCAAAATAAATGAGGTGAACAGCCACACGCATATCGTCACTGAATTTTGATAACGCAGCATTGATAACACGTTTGCGCTCATCCGCCAGCACAAGTTCTTCAAGAGTTTCGCCATCACCCATCATATTCTCCGCAGCTGAAAGCTCCACAAAATCAATAACTTTGCGGTGCCTGATAAAGTCAAGTGCGCGACTTCTGCCAAGCATAAAGAGATAGGTTTTAAGCGACGCTTTGAATTTGTACTTGTTGCGGTTTGCTATAAGTTCTGAAAAAACGTCAATGGCAATATCCTCCGCCGATTGAACATCATGAACGTAACCATTTACAAAGAAAACGACTTTGTGAAACAGCTCGCTCATAATTTCATCAAAAGCACTTTCGTCACCATCAAAGAAACGGCGGTAGCTACTTGCGCCGTTGTCCATATTAAATGCCTCCCGTACAGGATAATCTAAAAGCCTTTCACTTATTATACGACTGAATTACATATTTTTCCTACTGT
>JAZQTF010000159.1:0-27751 GCA_045630445.1 Acutalibacteraceae bacterium | reverse complement strand
AGAACCTCGCGCACTGTTTTGTTACCCGCACCGTTGAGAGGGGTGTAGATAACTTTAAGGTCGCAATCGTCACCAACGGGATTGATGCTCTGCTCCATTACGAGCGACATAAACTTCTCAACAAGTTCCTGAGAAACATATTCAATCGCACCGCTCTGGAGAGCAGCGTCAAAATCAACACGCTTTACGTCAGCAAAAATATCAGTCTTGTTGATAAATTCATAAACCTTGTTTGCCGCTTCATCCGTCATCTGATAGCCGTTGGGGTCATAGCACTTGTAGCCGTTGTACTTTGACGGGTTGTGGCTTGCGGTAATGATAACGCCCGAAGAACAACCAAGTTCCCTCACCGCAAAAGAAACAACGGGAGTCGGAATAAGTTCGGGGAACAAATAAACTTTGATGCCGTTTGCCGCAATTACACGCGCGGTTTCCTGCGCAAACTCGGTTGATTTGATTCTTGAATCGTAGCCGATGACTACGCTCGGATTTTTGAAATTGCCATTGACATAATCTGCAAGTCCCTGCGTTGCCTGACCAACAGTGTAAACGTTCATGCGGTTTGTGCCTGCGCCAAGAATGCCACGCAAACCGGCAGTGCCGAATTCAAGGCTTTTATAAAAACACTCATAAATTTCTGCTTCATCGCCGCTGAGGGCATTGAGGGATTCCTTCACACTCTCATCCTGCGCATTGTCGCACCAGAGTCTGTAAAGCTCCATAGATTTCTTATCCATAATCATACCTCCTGAATAATGGGTGTCGGTATTAAAAAAATCTGTTTTGTAAAAAAGCTTATAGTATTCCACTATTCAATCTATTTTACAACTTTTGATACAGTTTTGTCAATTAAATTCATCAAAAACCTTTTTTCCAATTATTATTGTTTTTATTGTACAGTTTGTGGTAAAATAAAAAAGAGGATGTGATAATATGAAAAAACTTTTGAAAAACGGACTTGTAATCAACGTCTTTACAGGTGAAATTGAAAAGGCAAACGTGCTTATTGACGGCTCAGAAATTGTCGGTGTGGGCGACTATACGGACGATGAGGCGGACGTTGTTGAGGACGTTTGCGGCAAATATATCTGCCCCGGTTTTATTGACAGCCATATTCACATTGAAAGTTCTTTCCTCACTCCGTATGAGTTTGCAAAAGTGTGCGTGCCGCACGGCACAACTGCGGTAATTGCTGACTGCCACGAGATTGCAAACGTTTGCGGCAAAGACGGAATTGAATATATGCTTGCGGCAAGCAAAAACATTCCGCTTGATATGTATTCAGTCATCCCCTCCTGCGTGCCTGCGACCGATTTTGACGAGGCAGGCGCAAGGCTTGAAGCGGAGGATATTGAGGAGTTTTATTCTAATCCCAGAGTCATCGGCCTTGGTGAGGTTATGAATTATGTCGGCGTTATTTACGGCGATGAAAAGGTGCATAAAAAGGTCAGCTCCGCGCTGCGTCACAATATGGCGGTAAACGGTCATGCACCGCTGCTTTCAGGCAAGGACCTTGACAAATACGTCAGTGCAGGAATCCGTGACGACCACGAAACAAACTCATTTGAAGAAGCGGCAGAAAAAATCCGCAAGGGTCAGAGAATTATGATTCGTCAGGGCACCGCGGCAAAAAATCTTGAATCATTACTGCCGTTGTTTGACGAGCCGTGGGCAAGCCGTTGCCTGCTTGCCGCAGATGATAAGCACCCCGCTGATTTGCTGACACTCGGCCACGTTGACGATATGATAAGAATTGTTGCACGCAACGGTAAAAATCCGATTGCAGCAATCAGAATGGCAACACTCAACGCCGCTGAATATTACGGATTCAGAAATCTTGGTGCAATTGCTCCGTCATACACAGCGGACATTGTTGTATTTGAAAGTCTTGAAGACATCAAAGTCTGCGACGTTTATAAAAACGGTGAAAAGGTTGTTGAAAACGGAAAGATGATGGACTTTGAAATTCCGTCAATTCCGCCCGAACTTGACAAAGCAGTCAGAAACTCATTCAATATGAAAAAGCTGTGCGAGGCTGACTTCCACATCAGTGAAACGGGGAAGAAAAAATGCCGCGTAATCAAACTCATTCCCGACCAGTTGCTGACGGAGGAATGGATTACGGACATTGACTTTTCAGTTGATAACGGAATTGACATAAGCCGTGACATTCTCAAGATTGCGGTCATTGAAAGGCACAGCAACACAGGCCACATCGGACTTGGTTTCATCCACGGAATTTCAATGGAATTCGGTGCGATTGCCGCATCCGTTTCACACGATTCTCATAACCTGATTGTAATCGGCACGAATGAAAGCGATATGGTCCTGGCCGCAAACCGTGTCCGCGCACTCAGCGGCGGAATGGTAACTGTTATGAATGGCAATGTAAACCAGCAGATGCCCCTGCCGATTGCGGGAATTATGACGGACGTTGACGCACAGACTGCCGCAGACCAGAATGAAGCGGTCAGAAAGAGTGTGCTTTTGCTCGGCATCACGGATATGGTTGCGCCGTTTATGACAATGGCATTTGTAAGCCTGCCCGTAATCCCCCACCTTAAGCTGACAACAAACGGACTTATTGATGTTGACAAATTTGAACTTGTGCCGCTTGTGGTGGAATAAACAATAAAAAGAACGCATATCAATAAATCACCCTGATATGCGTTCTCTTGTTTTGCAATTGCAATCCATCGTTATTCAGTTGACAAGCGAGAAGTTTTATATTATAATTGGCAAGTTGCAAACAACAAGTAAATATAATTTCGGGGTGTGGCGCAGTTGGGGACGTTTCCGAGCGCCGCCGGTGGCGGATGAAGCGAGGAAAAAGGAGTGGCGCAACTTGGTGATTGGCAAGTGAGTCATACGAACGCAGACAGAGCCACAGTTGCAACAGGAAGCGCAGCGGACAACTGCGGATACGATTCACGTCAAAATCTTGTCCAAATAAAATCTGATACATTCCGGGGTGTGGCGCAGTTGGTAGCGCGCGAAGTTTGGGACTTCGATGCCGCAGGTTCGAGCCCTGTCACTCCGACCAAAATCCAGTTTCAACCGCAGGGTTGGGGCTGGATTTTTATTTTTGGTTTGCAGGGCTCGGACCTGATAAGGCGCGAAGCGTTAAGAAAACAGTTCGGGGAACTGTTTTTAGCAAGCGGTGCAAGGCGGGTACTGTTGCAACGCAACGGTCGCCGAGCAGACAGTATGCGGAGCAGACGGTCGAGCCCTGTCACTCCGACCAAAAAAGCACTTCTTACGAGAAGTGCTTTTTTCCAATCAAAGTATGTAACCGCCAAGGTCGTTTTATTTTCGGGCTACGCTCCAATATCCATCTAAATACAACTTACAAGCCGCATCAATTTCAAGCGTGCTGTCAGTAAATATCAGAATCTTTTTAATCACATACGACGGTACTACGATATCACCGAATTGTTTCAGGTTTGCACGGGCTTTTCCTATTTCAGTTATAATGTACTCTGCGTCTTTACCTTCAAAATAGTCCAGAAATATCTGCGCCTCATTCTTTCTTCTCCTGACAAATGAATGATTGTGCCATAAGCGTATCAGGGTTGCAATTCCGAATGTTAAGGGTAATATCAGAATAGCAGAAATCCAGAAAGGAATCCGGGTGGCGAAGCCATAAAAATCACTCCAGCCGCCACGGGATTCGGTTATAACAACCACCATCACAAAATATACTGTTGCATATAAAGCGACCGGTATCAGAGAATAAAAAGTTTCTCTGATTTTAATCTTATGAGATGTATTAAACAAGCAGAAAGCAAGAATATTAAGCACAGGACAAACTCCGTGCAGAAAAAATCTTGAGCCCGTGAAAATCAGAACAAAGCCCTTGGCAGGAGATAAAACAAACAATGACACCAAAAAGGTAAGTGCCACAGAAGTAGTCCCCGTCATCATAAATACGACAGTCCAATCAGGCAAACTGTATTCCTTTTTGCGAATGCCAACAATTGCATAGCGAATTACAACAATTGACGAAACCGCCGCCAGAATATTCGAATTTACAGTGAACATACAAAGCGTACGGATACCCATATTGTCAAAGTCCTCATCATACAACGTGGTCAGATTCATCGTTACTCCGATGCAAACGCAAACCACCACTATCGCACAACTTACCAGAGCACAAATGCACTGTATTCTGTTCCGCCTCACAAGTGTATCCATATTTCAAACTCCTTATCCGCCTACATATTCTCAACACAACAAACTGTCCGATATGTGTTTTGCAACCTCACTGTCTATACTTTTTCTATTTCCTCTTTTGCCTTACGCATAATCTGTTCAACATCGGCACCGAAAATATCCAGCCCTTCTGCTGAACAGCGGTGCACCTGTGCAATGCCAAAAAAGTTTTTTGCCAACGCTCTGATGTATGAAAAGCCAAAATCATTCTCCCCGATAAAGCCGCCGGAAGTTGTCACATAATACAACGCCTTTGCTTTGCAAAGACTCTGCGGTATGCCTTGAGAAGAATATTGAAACGTAACGCCGCAAACGGTAATGTTTTCCACATAATTTTTTACTACCGCCGGGAACATCAGATCCCAATAAGGTGCTGCGACCACAATCACATCCGCACGGGCAAACTGCTTTGCCACATCAAAAGACGGGTCAGAAAAATTGCAACTTTGTGCCGCCTGAGTCCTTTTTTCCAACTCTTTCATATTCAGCGGCGGAAGCGACATTTCACACAAACGCACCTGCTCAACTTCTCCGTTCAATTTTTTCAAAAGCGTTTCTGCCAGTTCCAGCGTGCGTGAGCACGGCCTGACACACGCGTTTAAAAACAATATCTTATCCATAACCAAAACCAACCATTCTGCACATTCGGGCCATTCTGTCAGCCCGTCGGTTTAATCTTATCACAACACAGCGTTGAAATCAATCCTTGAGAGTGTCGGTTTCAAAGCCAAAAATGATTTCGTTATATTTATCGTCAAGGATTCTGCTTTTGGGGAATTCACAATCATATTTTTATTTTGTTGAATCAAAAGGCACGATGCGTTATCATCATTCAGAACGAATTTACATAATAAATGCAGAAAAACGCACCTGCCGAGGCGGGTGCGTTTTTGAAAACATTATTCTTCAAAATCAACTACGGGGCCCATCATAAAGCGGGTTGCGGTTTTGATTCCAAGATCATTAACAACACAGCGTTCCTTTTGACACTGATAGCCAAGAACGAACTTGAAAACAAATCCCATCAAAGCGCCCATTGACTGACTCTCCTGTGCCGTAAACCTGAAACCGTCAGCGGGACTCATCTTCCTTCTGTAAATCACAAGCAGGGATTTGACAGGAGGAATACCCATATCATTAGCAAAAGCGATGTTGCTCATTGTGATAGGATTCCTGATTGTTTCCATACAAAAATCCCACAAGGCACCGGAATTGACAAAGGGTGTGGCATTCTTGTAAGTTTCAGCGAAGCGGTCGTTGATAGCGTCGATAATTTTTGATGTTCTCATAACATACAGCCTCCATAACATACATTTTGTTGATGGTTTTAATATATCACAGTTATAAACGGCTGTCAATACTGAACATACATATTTTTGTAGGTTTTACAAATTGTTCACATTTGCTGTTGTTGGGATAAATATTTTTTGATAACCGCTATATCCTCATATAATAGCACTAAATCCTCAGCCTTAAACAAATCATCATATTCACCGGTTTCAAAGCACTTAACATACCGCTCAACCTCATTTGTAAAATCAGGGCGTGTTATTCCATGCTCTATCGCATATAAGAAAGCATTAACAAAAAGCGCCATTCGTTCCACGCCATTATCCTCAAGTTCTTCTTCAAAGAAGTAATTCATTGAAACATCAATGGCAGTTTCCACACTGCGTTCTCTGGGGTTATTTACGCCATCAGTTTTGTTTACAAAGTAAAGCTTAAACCATTGGTAACTCCCTCTGTACGGTCTTCTGTTGGATAGCATGATTTTACTTCCTTTCTACCAATCTTTCAACTGGTCATCTTCAAAGTCAAAAATCAACTCGTCACAGTTATGGTTAAGGTATTTGATTTTGGGGAATTCGCAATCATATTTGCCCTTGAAAAACCCCTGTTTCATCGCATCAAGAATGCAGGACGTTTTCTGGAAACAATAAAAATCATCCCCCACCTCCTTATCCTCCATAAGAAACGCAAAATAGATAAAGTTTTCTATCTCATCAAAAATTCTGCACAGCTCCCTGGGTACGAGGTCCGATTTATGAAATTCTGTGAATGCGGCATAGGTACGCTTTAAGACATCCTGCAGCTCCTCCGCCCGAATTTCCTTCAGGTCAAGGGCTTTCAGGGTAAGCTCATTCCATTCTTTTGACAAGTTCATCAATTCTGTTCGTTCCATAAAAGCATTCTCCTTATCATTTTTTATTTCAGTTTAATATATTGATTCGGTCAGAATTGTCCCGTCACCGATATCACGCAACAAAACCACGCATTTTTTCAGCGTGGTTTTATTTTTCAGAAAATAATATTTTAAGCCTTATGCTTGTTAATCCAACTGAGCACATCGTCATAATTCATACTGCCGTCCGCAACAGAAAGACCAAAATCAATAAGTTCCGGCTGTGTGAAATTCATTGTAACCCCGTTGAGTCTGAGCGTCATAAGCATTACAAAAACACCGATTCGCTTGTTGCCGTCAACAAACGCGTGGTTATTTGTAAGCGCAAACATAAGACGCGCCGCTTTTTCGGTAAGAGTTGGATAAGCCTCGCTGTCACCGAAAGAAGAAATTGCACTGTAAACCGCAGACTCAAGAAGATTACGGTCACGCAGACCGTGGCTGCCGCCGGTTCTTTTTACCATTTTCTCGTGAAGTGTGAGCACTTCCTCTACTGTAAGATACATCATCATTTTGCCAACTCCATAAACGCATCAATATTTTCATCAAGAATTTTTTCCGCCATACTGTCAATCATTTCCTGACGCATCTGCGCGGTGTTTTCGTTATCCATCAAGTTTTCTTTGTTAATCATTGATTTCACCTCAATTTGTATTTTAACATAAAACGGAATTTATACAACACAAGTTATTCGTTGAGCAGTCTGATTGCCGCGGCGTATTTTTCAGCGCGTTTCAACGCACGTTCATCAACTGTTTCAAAACGTGTCAGGTCGCTGTTGTGAGCAAGGTCGGCAAGTTTGACCGCACGTGCAATCGGGTTATGTTTAAGGCGTGCGACATATTCCATATAAGGAGTTTCATCATCGTGAGTCATCAGCCTGAGCGCCTCTATAATCTCTGCACTGAAACCCATCTGTGCAAGGTCTTCAAAAGTGTAATCCGTGTCCTCCACAACGTCGTGAAGCAAGGCAACAACGGTTGTGTTTTCATCAGTCATCTGTTCGGCAAGGTGAAACGGATGAAAGACGTAAGGCATTCCGCTCTTATCAAGCTGCTCCTTATGTGAATCAAAGCAGAGTTTCAGCGCTTTCTTTGTCATTGGTGTATAAATCATCGTTTTATCCTCCTTGATTATTCATACATATAACGTTTATGAAACTGATTTTTCGCACGCCATTTATCATGATTTACAATGTAATCGATAATTTCAGATATTTTCATTTTTCGATTTCTAAATTGGCAATGCGCCTTACAATAATCGCCTGTTTCAAAATTGATTTTATTCGTACTTTCATGATACAACGTTTTTCTGCTCTGGTGATAATCAAAGCACCAATCCGCCAGCGGTGTGGTTATAATCACAGACTGATATACAAACCTGCATACCAAGCCGTGTTCCGCACACTTATCCACAATAGATTGCTTCAACTCTCTTTCCATCTTAATACGGTTAAGTTCCGCCTGCATCTTACGTGTCACAACACGTCGATGATTTGTTGGCTGACCACACGACTTACAATAATATTCAAAATCCATATTATTCTTTGGGCATGATTCAACATCAAAGTTAATATGATTTTTCGCACTGCAAATCACACATTCACACATATATTGTCGCATTACAGATCACCAATTAAAAATCCTCGTCCTCATCGTTCTCTTCTTCCGCACGTATCATTTCCACAAATGCAAAAGTATCCATTGAACGCTCAAAGGAATCAAGCCTGCCATCGTTATCCAAGTCAAAAAAATCACCAAAGAATCCGCCATCAAAAAGTCCCATAAATTTCTCTCCTTTATTATTTTGTGACTTTATTATATCACACCGCACGTCCGATAAATCGTACTTCAGGCAGAGATTTATATTTGCACTCACAACTGCATATACTTCAATTATATATTGATTGCGTGGTGATAAAATGAAAAAATCGTGTCCTCTGTGGCAACTTATTGGTTTTGGCGTTGTCGCTCTTGGAGGCACGTTGCTGCACTTTCTGTACGAATGGTCGCGTGCGTGCGCGGTTGCGGTCCTTGTTTCCGGCGTTAATGAATCAACGTGGGAGCATATGAAACTGTTGTTTGTGCCAACTTTTGTTTTTGCGATTGTGCAGAGCAGATTTTTTAAGGACGTTTATAATTTCTGGTGCATTAAATTTGCGGGCATCACACTGGGACTTGTTCTGATTCCGGTAATATTCTACACCTACAACGGTGCTTTTGGCAAGTCTCCCGACTGGGTCAACATTTCAATTTTCTTTGTCTGTGCCGCGGTTGTTTATATTATGGAAACGCGGCTTTACAACCGGAATTTTACCTGTAAACATCCGATACTTGCACTTGTGGGACTGTGCATAATTGCAGTTTTGTTCATTGTCTTTACTTTCTTTCCGCCACACATTCCGCTTTTTCAGGACCCTGTTACAAAATTATACGGCATATAAAAAACGCCTTGGAGAAATCCAGGGCGTTATACATTGAGTTTTTTGAAAAATCTGCGACTCATTACAAAGCCGATAATGCTCACAAGTCCATCCGTCACGATGTAGGTAAACCAGAAATAATCAAGTCCGAAGCGGGAGAAAAGATAGCCAAGCGGCACAAACAGAACAACTGTGCGGATGATTGTCAGGGTTGAACTTCTCAGACTCATTCCCACCGCCTGAAAAAGTACGGGATAGGTCAATGAAGTTACGATTGTGATAAAACTGAAACCCATTATACGAAATGCGGTAAGGCCGATTTCAAGCACCTGCGGGTCACTTGAAAAGAAACGAAGCATAGGAGTCGGGATAACGTTAAACAATATTGTACCAATTGACATCAGCGCAACGCCGAAAAGAATTGAAAAATTGAGAGTCTTTTTGCATCGGTCAAACTTCCGCGCCGCGTAGTTAAAACTGATTACAGGCACTATGCACGTCTGCATTGCGCCAAGCGGAATAAAGAAAAACGTCTGCCATTTGTAATAAAGACCAAGCACTGTCACTGCGGCATCGGAAAACGTTGCAAGCACAAGGTTGAGTCCGAAAATATAAAACGTATAGGCCGACTGCATCAGCATATTCGGCATTCCTAATTTGAATATCCTTGCGATATGGCGGGGATATTTTTTGATTGACGGTGATTTGTAAAATCCCTTTTTCATCACAACAAGCGCTGCAACAATCTGACCTGCGACAGTTGCGATGCCTGCACCCATAATGCCCATTGGCCTTAATCCGAAAAGTCCGAAAATCAGAATCGGGTCAAGGATGATGTTGACAACCGCACCGACAATCTGCGCTATCATCGGGGTTTTCATATCCCCACGCGCCTGCAGAATTTTTGTCCACACACTTTCAAAAAACAGACCGAAACTGAAAACGCAGGTGATTCTGCCATAGACGATTACGTCAGCGATAACTTCGGGCGAATCAGTTGAGAGATTTGCGTAAAGCGGCATCAACGCGTAACACACCGCAGCAAACACTGCCCACAAAGCAACGGACAACGGAGTGCCGATGCCTGCGTATTCGTCCGCTTCATCGGATTTGCTTGCGCCAAGTTTTGCTGCCATAACGGTGTTGATACCAACGCCTGTGCCAACCGCAACAGCAATCATCAGAAGCTGAATGGGATATATAATGGAAAGCGCAGTCATACCGGTGTCAGAAAATCTGCCGACAAAAACACTGTCCACAATATTATAAAGTGCCTGAATCAGTTGCGCCAACATTACGGGCGGCGCCAACTTCAAAAGAATTCTGCTGACCTTTTCTGTGCCGAAATAGTTTACCTGCTCTTTTATGCTCTCCATTTTATCACCTCCTGACAACCAGACGAGTATACTCTCATTTGATTTTTATGTCAACCGCAACCAATGTATAATAATACTGTGAAAGCATAAAATATGCAGTATGGATAAAAAATTTTTGTTACCCTAAAACACATTTTTGTAAACCTTGATTTACAAGTTTAATTCCTTTTAAGCACTAAAACACCCGCTTTTGTGCAAAAACAACAGTTTTCGCAACTTAAAGTTGCACAAAATTCCATTCTTTTGATACTTGTAATAATTCAAAATTTATTGTAGTATATAAAATTGGATAATAAAATTTTACGGAGGGGATAGTATGACAATCGGTGAGAAAATCACCCATCTGCGCAACGCCTACGGTATGTCGCAGGAAACCCTTGCTGACCGTCTCTCCGTATCCCGTCAGTCCGTTTCAAAATGGGAGATGGACCAGACTCAGCCACAGATTGACAAGGTGCTTCTCATCTGCGAAATCTTTGGCATCACAACCGACGAATTGCTTTTTGACAACCGCATAATCAACCGCTCCCCTGCCGGCACGCCTTACAAAAACAAATACTTCGGCACTGACGGTTTCAGGGGTGAGGCAAACGTTGTGCTGACAAGTGACCACGCGTACAAGGTTGGCAGATTTCTCGGATGGTATTTTTCATCAAAACTTTCCGGTTGCCAGAAAATCGGCTACCGTCCAAGAATCCTGATTGGTAAGGATACACGCCGCTCAAGTTATATGCTTGAATACTCCATCGTTGCGGGAATCACCGCCTCGGGCGCGGACGCATATATGCTCCACGTTACAACAACGCCAAGCGTTTCATTCGTAACGCGTCAGGATGAATTTGACTGCGGCATTATGATTACCGCATCACACAACCCTTACTATGACAACGGAATCAAGATAATCAACAGATACGGAGAAAAACTGGACGATGAAACAACCGCTTTCATCGAAGCCTACATTGACGGTGACCTTTCCGCACTCGGTATTCAGGGAAGCGACCTGCCCCTTGCAAACAAAGAGCGTATTGGTTGCATCGTTGACTACGTTTCGGGCAGAAACCGTTACGTCGGCTACCTTATCTCTGTTGCTTCAAACTCATATAAAAATCTTAAAATCGGTCTTGACTGCGCTAACGGTGCATCGTGGACAATCGCAAAAGCGGTGTTTGATGCGCTCGGCGCTCAGACAGTTATGATAGGTGTTGAGCCTGACGGCCTTAACGTAAACAAGGACTGCGGGTCAACACACATTGAAAAACTATGCGCACTTGTCAGAGAGCGTCACCTTGACGTTGGTTTTGCTTTTGACGGCGACGCTGACAGATGCATCGCAGTTGACGAAAACGGAAACGTTGTTGACGGCGACGGAATGATGTACATCCTTGCAAACCGCCTTAAATCAAAAGGTATGCTCAACGGAAACACGGTTGTTGCAACGATTATGTCAAACAGCGGATTTATAAATTCGCTCAAGAAAATCGGCATTGACTGCATACAGACAAAAGTTGGCGACCGCTTTGTTTACGAGGCGATGCAAAACAAGGACTTCAAAATCGGCGGCGAGCAGTCAGGTCATATTATACTTAAAAAATACGCCACTACGGGTGACGGAATCCTGACGGCTATTATGATTGCAGAGGAAATGCGCGACAGAAAATCAACGCTCAGCAATCTTGTCCAGCCGCTCACACTCTATCCGCAGACAACGGTCAACCTCAGGGTCAAAGACAAGGATGCCGTTATGGCAGATACGCAGGTGCTTGATGCAGTTGCGGAAATTGAAAAACTCATTGACGGCAACGGCAGAGTGCTTTTAAGACAAAGTGGCACAGAGCCTGTTATCCGTATTATGATTGAAAGTACGAGTATTGACCTTTGCGAAAAATACTCTGACATACTCTCACAAGTTATTAAAGAAAGAGGTTATTGCTGTGACTAAACTTGTTAAAACAAAAGACCTTTACGAATGCAACGTCCCCTATCTGAAAGAACTTTTTGACAGCTGTGAGTACCCGTGGGAAATGTTGCCGAAAATCAAGGCTCTTGCTCTCTCACTCATTGAGAGCGGAATTGAAGATTTTACGGAAATCAAACCCGGCGTGCTTGTTGGTAAAGACGTCAAAATTGCTCAGACCGCTACGATTGAAGCCCCCGCTATCATCGGACACGGCACAGAAATCCGCCCCGGCGCTTACATCAGAGGAAGCGTTATCACGGGAAGCGGCTGTGTGCTGGGTAATTCAAGCGAGTTCAAAAACTGCGTCATTCTTGACAAGGCACAGATTCCCCACTACAACTATGTAGGAGATTCGGTTCTTGGTAACCGTGCACATATGGGCGCAGGTTCAATCTGCTCAAACCTTAAATCTGACGGCAAAGCCGTTGTGATTCATGCGGATGAAAAGATTGAAACCGGTCTTCGCAAAATCGGCGGTATCCTTGCAGACGGTGCTGACATTGGTTGCGGTTGCGTAATCAACCCCGGCACTGTAATCGGCAAGAACACCTCCGCGTATCCCTTAACCGCTTTACGTGGTGTTTATCCTTCAGACTCCATTATTAAAGCACCCGACAAAATTGTATTAAGAGAGGAAAATGCGTAATGAAATTCATCACAACCAAAACCTACGAAGAAATGAGCAACAAAGCCGCTGACATCATTGCAGCACAGATCATTGTCAAACCCAACTGTGTACTTGGTCTTGCAACAGGTTCATCCCCCGTTGGAACTTACAAGAGACTTATTGAGGACAACAAGAACGGCAAGATTGACTTCTCCACAGTAACAAGCGTTAACCTTGACGAGTACGTTGGCCTTGACGTTTCCAACGACCAGAGTTACCGTTACTTCATGAACGACAACCTTTTCAACCACGTTAACATTGACAAGGCAAAGACTTTTGTTCCCAACGGCTGCGCTGCTGACCTCAAGGCAGAGGGCGAAAACTACGACAATATGATCAAGGCTCTTGGCGGCATTGACCTCCAGCTCCTCGGCATCGGTCTTGACGGCCACATCGGCTTCAACGAGCCTGACGCTTACTTCACAGGTCCGACTCACGAAGTTGTACTTGACGAGTCCACAATCAAGGCAAACGCTCGTTTCTTTGCAAGCGAGGACGAAGTGCCGAAGACTGCAATCACAATGGGAATGATGTCCATTATGCAGGCAAAGAAGATTGTACTTGTTGCAAACGGTGCCGCTAAAAAGGAAATTGTTGAAAAGTCCTTCTTTGGCCCGATTGACCCGCAGGTGCCCGCTTCCATTCTCCAGTTGCACCCCGATGTAACTGTTATTTACAGCGAAAACTAATTAAAATAAGAAGAAGCCGCAGAAAATTCTGCGGCTTTCTTTTTTTTATTATTCAAGGATTGTATCAATGTATTCGTTCAGTTCTTTGAATCCACCGTTTGCAAACTGTGAGATATCAACACCTGATTTATTAAGAAGATTATCAGTAAGAAGAAAGACTTTCATTCCCGCTTTCTGCGCGGGCATATCGTCATCAACGTCATTACCGACCATCAGGCATTCCTCGGGAGAAACTCCCATTGCCTTTGCAACTTCAAGATAATAATCAACGTTGGGCTTACTGTAACGCGCGTTTTCATAAGTTGTGTAAAGTTCAAAATCCTCTACGTCAAGGCCTGCCCACTCAATACGCTGTCTTGTTGCGGTTTCGGGGAAGATGGGATTAGTCGCAAGGGCAACCTTTACGCCACGGTTTCTGAGATTGCGTACAGTTTCTGCGGCCATCGGGTCAAATCCGCACACCTGCTTTGTTTTGCTGAAATCGGTTTTATAAAACTCATCAAAAAGCGAAATATCTTCACGTGCCTTTTCACCGAATACGCCAGCAAAAAACTCCCAGAAAACTTCTTCATTAGTCCTGCTGCCATCGTTTTTCATCATCTTATGTGTGCCACCCCAGACCGCCTCAATGAGTTTGTTTGGCTCATAGCCGTGCGGTGCGAGTTTACCCGCAAGGAGTTTGAAATAAGTTTTGATGAAAACATCCATATCAAGCGGCAAAAGTGTTCCGTCAAGGTCAAAAAGTACGGTTGTGATTGCCATAATTCAGATTACCTTTCTTTTGCAAGGAAGAAAAGCGCAACTGTACCGGGGCCTGCATGCGCACCGATTACGGGGCCGATGTCACAAACAAGTTCAACCTTTGCTCCAAATCTTGTTCTGAGCATTTCTTCAAGTTCTTTTACATCATCAGGGCAGTCACCGTGTGAAATGAACACTGTGCCGTTTTCTTTATCAAGTGCAAGTTCATCGTACTTGTCAGCAAGCGCGATAAGTGATGCTTTTCTGCCCCTTGCCTTTGTCATACTGATGAGTTTTCCCTCATTGTCAACGTGCAGAACGGGCTTGATTCCAAGCACTTTACCAACAAGTGCAACTGCGGGGCTGACACGTCCGCCACGTTTGAGATAAACAAGGTCATCAACAGTAAACCAATGGCAGAGATTCTTGACAATGCCATTTATATACTCCACAACCTCATCAAGTGTTGCACCCTCATTGCTTTTCTTTGCGGCAAGGTAAACAAGAAGTCCCTGACCTGCGGAAGCACAGAGAGTGTCAACGCAGACGATTCTTCTGTCAGGATATTTTTCAAGCACTTCCTCAGCACCAATTCTGGAAGAATTGAAAGTTGTGCTGAGACCTGAAGAAAATCCGAAATAAACAATATCCTTACCCTGTGCGAGTACGGTTTCAAATGCGGTAGCAAAAGACTCAGGATTGATTGCCATTGTCTTTGCAACGCCACCCTCTCTCATCTTGTTGTAAAAAGTGAGAATGTCCATATCATTGCCGAGATATTCCTTATCCTCGCCCTCAAAGCGGAAACTGAGATCAATACTCTCAACTCCCCACTCTTTGAGAATAGCGGGTTTTACATCACTGCCACCGTCTGTGAAAATTACGTAGTTACTCATAACAAAAACTCCTTTGAGGTTGACCAGGCAACCATTTATTCAGGTAATCCGTTTTTACTTATATCACGAAGATTGTTTGCGATTATTTCAAACGATTCATAAAAAATAGCACGATTCTCCTCACCGACTACTTCACCCGCCAACTCAACAGCAAGGCTTGCCCTTTCACGCACCGCCTCCGCCGCTTCAATACCCGCAGGTGTGAGTTTAAACGCACCACGATAAAGATTCTGATGCACTCCCTCTTTCACAACAAGGCCCTTCTTTTCCATAATTGACATCATTCGGGAAACGTCGGACTTGTCCTTGCCGCACAATTCGCAAAGTTGCGGCGCAGTTATGCCATCGGGGAAACGAAGCATAGTTATAAGATAGACGGAATGAGGCCCTTTAAGACCATGCTTTGCCATCTCATCCGAAGTTATTTTATGCCAGCTGCGTGAAACCTCTGAAATCAGAAACGAAAATCGCTCAAACCTGTCAATCATCCCTATACCCCCATTTACATCTGTATTTTTCCATATCCAGCACATTATACAACATCAAAGTTGAATTGTCAACTTCTTTCGCTGCAATAAATTATTGTCTGAAAAGAGTAAAACGACCTGATGGGACAACCATCAGACCGCTCTTCTTATATACTGTTTATTTTCTTTTGCTTTCTAACCATAACGGCAAGGAAGATTCCGCAGAGAATAATCTGCACAACCGTTGACGCGGGAGTCGCAAGACCGATATAAAACAGACGCGAGGTGTATTTGCTGACAATCCACGAAATCGGCACACGCACGCCGAATGCACCGATAAGCCCCTGAATCATTACAAACACTGTGTTGCCACAGCCGTTGAAATAACCGATGAAACAGAAGAGGAAAGACGTAAACATACAGTCAATTGCGTACGCTTTCATATAATCCGCCGCTGCGACGATAACCTGTGAATCCTTTGAGAAAACTCCCGCAAGGATTTCACCGTGAAAGAATGTGAAATACCAGATAATGACACCTACAATCAATGAGGAAACAATTCCGCAAAGCAACGCTTTACGCGCACGCTCAGGTTTCTGCGCTCCGATATTCTGCGCAACGAATGCCGACATTGACTGCATATATGACGATGAAACAAGCATAAGGAATCCGCACATTTTCTGCGCAACTCCAAGCCCTGCCGATTCAATAAGGCCGATTTCATTTACGATTGATGTAATCACAAGGAATGAAATGCTGACAAGCAAATCCTGAAGCGCAATCGGTGACCCAAGAATGAGCATCTGCGAAATGTAATTGCCATTCGGGCGTATATCCTTGCGGCTGAAAACGAATGGCAAACCACGCTTTCTGATTATAAGCACTGACAGCGCAACGCTGACCACCTGCGCAAACACGGTTGCGATAGCCGCGCCCACTGTGCCAAGTCCGAAAACACCGCAAAGCACAAGGTCGCCGCCGATGTTTAATACGCACGCGATTGCAACGGTTATCAGGGGCATTTTTGAATCCCCTATTCCGCGGAAGATACTGCCAACAAGGTTATACGCAACAATGAAAACTGTACCCGCGCCACAGATTACGATATATGAAACCGTCTTATCAAACGCGTCAGTCGGCGCATTCATTACGGTTGCAAGCGGTGATGCAAGAAGTACGGTTGCAACAGAAACAACAACCGCAACAACTGCGAAAAGGCAGAAGCCACTGCCGATTATTTTGCCCGCCTCACGCTTTTCTCCCGCACCGATTTTTCTGCCGACAAGGACTGTAAGCCCCATTGCAAGACCCGTTATAACAACGGTTATTGTGTGCATTATCTGGCTGCCCGTTGCAACGGCGGACACGTCAGCAGGAGTGCCAAACCAGCCCACGACAAGCAAATCCACCGCGCCATACATTGTCTGCAAAAACAGTGCAAACAGTACGGGAAGCGCAAATTTAACAAGGGGGATGAAAATCCGCCCCTGAGTAAAGTCCTGTGTTTTTCTCACTTTGTTAAACTCCTTTATCCTGATTACCAACAAAAGATTATAGTATCATTTGCCATTTATGTCAATAATTCAACCTGCGAAAAAATTGTTGAAAAAAGGGAAAAAAAGTGCTAACATAAAAATATCATTATATGATAATTCAAAAATAAAGCAGGTGTAAATAATGGGATTTTTTACAGAGAAAACAATAATCATCACCGGTGGCGGACGTGCTGAGCCTCTCAAAGACGGCTCCGCAGGCTCAATCGGCTACGGTATTGCAATCGCATACGCAAAAGAGGGTGCAAACCTTGTGCTTACAGGCAGAAACCTCAAAAAACTTGAGGAAGCAAAAGAGGAACTTGAACGTCTTTACGGCATCAAGGTGCTTGTTGTGCAGGCGGACATCAACTCAGGCGCAGACAACGAGGCAACCGTTAAAAATGTAATCGACCAGACGATTGAAAAGTTTGGACGAATTGATGTGCTTATCAACAACGCTCAGGCTTCCGCATCGGGCGTTACTCTTGCGGAGCACACAACGGAGCAGTTTGACCTTGCAATGTACTCCGGCCTTTACTCCGCTTTCTATTATATGAAAGCGTGCTACCCCTACCTCAAAGAGACAAAGGGTTCAGTTATCAACTTTGCTTCAGGCGCAGGTCTTTTCGGCAACTACGGTCAGAGTTCCTACGCGGCAGCAAAGGAGGGCATCCGCGGTCTTACCCGTGTTGCTGCAACAGAATGGGGCAAGGACGGCATCAACGTGAACGTTGTTTGTCCGCTTGCGTGGACTTCACAACTTGAAAAGTGGAAGGAGTACAACCCCGAGGCATTTGCCGCAAACGTTCATATGCCCCCGATGGGTCACTTCGGTCACTCCGAACTTGAAATCGGCAGAGCGTGTGTACAACTTGCATCACCCGACTTCAAGTTTATGTCGGGCGAAACAATCACCCTTGAGGGTGGCCTTGGTCAGAGACCGTAATAAAAAGAATAATGCAATAATAAAAACGGTTGCCAATCGGCAACCGTTTTGTTTTTTTCTTATCTTCTGATGAAAGATATAATCAATCAGCATTTGTTCCCGTAAAACTGATTCGCTCCACTGTATAGCCCTTATCAGTGAGTGCTTTTACAAGTCCCGTTTCACCAGCCATATGTGCCGCACCAACTGCGAAAAATACTGTTTTTCCGCTTTCAAGGTACTGCACCGCTTTGTCTGCCATACCAACGTTTCTGTCATCCAGCATCTTTTTATTGTAATCTTCAATCATTACAACCAAATCATCGGACAACTCTCCGACTTCGCTCTCTTCAAGGACGTAATCACTGAATTTTTCAAAATCACCATCAAGCCAGAGCGTGTATAATTTATCAACAGAGTCACCGTATGAGTCAATGTTTTCAAAAAGATGTTCAAGCAAGAAAACGTAAAGCTCTTCAGGGAAACTGTTGAGCAGCGCCATCTGTAATGAGCCCGACTCAATGCTCAGCACTTCCATTTTCTGATCGTAAGCCTTGTCGAGAAGCAAAGTTTCCATACCGTAATCGGAGACAAGTTCAGAGTATTTTAAAAGTGCAGCATTGTCTGCGTATTGATACCACATCGCAACGTTATAATAATCAAGGGCTGACATATAAAGTTTTTCTTCTCTCATCAGTGCAACACATTTTTTATACATATCATCGGAAAGATGGTCGGTTATTTTTGTGCCGTCAGTATAGACATACTGTGCCATATCCTGCATCACCAGCGACATATCCTTCTGATAAGCAACGGAGTCAAACTCAACCGCAAGGGCATCACAATCGTCAACGATTGACGAAATTCTGTTCATCACGGCTTTACTTCTCTTGTCGCCAACGTGAACCGTACCGAAAAGGTAGAGGGTTTCTCCGTTTTCTCCCGTCACACGCCACATCATCGGAGAGTTATCGTTTAATTTAACTGTGTCCGCCTGAGTTGTTGTGGGTTTTGTTGTGGTTGTGGTGGTGATTTCCGTTTCCTTACACGAAACGAAAACCGAAGCAACAAGAACGATGCAGATCAATGCACATAAAACTTTTTTCATTTTAAGCCCTCCAATCAAACTGACTATTAACGAGTCAAATCTTCCAACGTGGGATAATACTCACCCCACCGAATTTCTTCAACACTGTACCTCAAATAATTGGTATAACGCATATCAGCCGTACCACCGGTATGGAGATATATACCATCTCTTTCAAAACGGATAACTCCCTTACACTGATATCTTTCATCTCCATAAGCATTACCCATATATTCCCATTCAAATATTCCAAGATTACCGTTTATTTCAACGGTTATATCCTCACCGCAGTTATCGGGTGCATCTGCCAGATTAAAGCCAAAGGTTACTTTATTGCCTTCAACCTTTTTGATATGTATTTCAGAAATGCCCGTGCCTCTCATATAAAAAATATCTCCGGCATCGACATCCTCATAATACCAATAACCTATATATTCCGTCAGATCACGATTTTTGCCAGTTCCCGTAACACGTGTCACCGTTCTGTCAGCAAAATTGCACACGGTTTCACCATCAACCGCTAAAAATATACCGTTAAAAAAGTTATATCCATGCTCACTGACTGCTGTAAAATTCAATATTCCCTCTTTACCATCGCCAAGCGGGAAATTTACAACATCGTCAACGATGTTTGCCGTTACGTTCCTGACCTTGTAATCACCGAATGAACAATCAAAGGTAATTGTATAATTAAAATTGTCAGTGGTTGCTTTCCTGATGTGAAGTTCCCCGATTTCAACATTTCCATTTTCATCACGTTCATAAGCATACCAATAGGTTTCATTATATATATCCTCAAATTTTATTTTATCATAAAGATGGATAGAATATTTTTCTTCCTCCCCACCCGGATAATGTGCTTTAAATTGTATGGTTTCCGAATACCCTCTTAAATTAACAAACGTACACACAATACGGTCAGGCTGGAACACAAGCGCGACTGTACCATCGTGCCATTCCACCTCAAAGGTTGCCTTTTTGGTCTCGGGGTCAACTTTCAGATAATCGTTCCTGTATTGACGATAGGGCCCATTATACAATTCCACCGCTACGCCATCGCCGTGACTCTCGGATATGTAGAGCCCCCACTCCAAATACATAGTGCCATAGTTCGTCCGATACATATCCTCCGTATCAACAAACCAATAACCAACATAATCGCCAAGGTCGTTTTTGGGCGCAGTTGTTTTTTCAGTTGTTGAGGTTGTGGTGGGTTTGGTTGTGGTCGTTGTTGACAACTGAGTTGTTGTGGTCGTGTTCTCCGTTTCGCCACAAGCGGTGAAAACCGAAGCAACAAGAACGATGCAGATCAATGCACATAAAACTTTTTTCATAATTTTAACCCCCTATTAACCTTCCCTTTAATTTAAGTATAAACATATCCCATCCGAAATACAAGTTACAGTTTTGTAACCTTTTAATTGTACGGGTGAAAATATCCTTTCATATATTAGTCGTTTGAAAAAGCAAAAACTCACGCGGAAAATTCAAAGTTTTTGAACTTTGTAACATCATACAATTATGGTGCGATGGTTTTGTCGGTTTTGACGGGCGGATAATATCCGCCCCTACGTTATTGTAAATGTTTTCTTCTGTTATATTTTGCTTTGCAATGCAAAGCCGCCTTACCTGTTACTTATTCCCTACAAAAAAACACCCTTTCTCTCCGAGCGGAAAGAAAGGGTGAAAAATTATTTATTTAATTTTTTCATTTTGTCTGCGTTATGCAAACATTACATTGTGCCGAATACGAACTTGCAAACGAACAACAATGCGATGATTGTTACGGTGATATCCTTCTTTGTGTACTTACCTGTGAAGAGTGTGATGAGTACATAAGAAATTGCACCGATACCGATACCGTTTGCGATTGAGTATGTGAGCGGCATCATAATGAGTGTGAGGAATGCAGGCACTGCACTTCTCATATCTTTCATATCAACACTTGCAAAGTTCTTGAGCATCAATACGCCAACGAAGATCAATGCCGGAGCAGTTGCTGCAGACGGGATGATGCTTGCAAGCGGAGAGAGGAAGAGGCAAACGATGAAGCACAAGGATGTTACCAAACTTGTAAGACCTGTTCTACCGCCTGCTGCTACACCGGAAGCAGACTCAACGAATGTTGTAACGGTTGAAGTACCGCAAACAGAACCTGCAACAGTTGCGATGGAGTCACATGCCATAGCCTTTTCAACGTCAATCGGGTCACCGTTTTCGTCAAGCATATCAGCCTCAGCCGCTGTGCCGTAAACTGTGCCGATTGTGTCAAACATATCAACAAGGCAGAATGTGATGATAAGCATAATAACGGAGAAGATACCGCCAAGCATTTCACCGGAGAATGCGTTTTTCCAGGAGTCAGCCTGGAACACACCTGTGATACCGATTTCTGCAAAATCTTTGAAAGGTGTTGCAAATTCGCTCATTTCAAATGACGGCAACTGCCAGATTGAGAGGTAGTAGATAACTGTTGTTGCGAGCATACCAATCAAAACTGCGCCCTTAACGTTGAGTTTTGAAAGGATTGCGATGATGATAAAGCCAAGAAGAGCGATGATTGCGGGAGCGATTGTCTTCCACTCAACACCGTTGATCTTAACAAACTGAACCAATGTGTACTGGTTGTCCTGAATAATCTGAACATTCTGGAAACCGATGAATGCGATGAAAAGACCGATACCTGCGGGGATTGCCTTTTTGATACAATCCGGCATAGCCTTTGCGATATAAGTACGAACACCTGTAAGAGAGAGAATCAAGAAGATAATACCAGAAATGAGAATGATAACCAAACCAGCCTGATAGCCCTTGATTACGTCACCGCCATTGATTACCTGCGGCAACACGAATGAAGTGAAGAAGAATGAGTTAAGACCCATTCCGCAAGCCTGTGCAAACGGAAGTTTTGCCAGAAATGCGTAAAGCAAAGTACCGATAACAGCCGCTACGATGGACGCGATATAAACCGCATTCCAGATCTGGCCCATACCGGGAACATCAAACATAAAGCCCGTAATCTGATTCGGGTTTACGACGATGATGTACGCCATGGCAAAGAATGTTGTGAGACCTGCGATGATTTCGGTTCTGACGTTAGAACCACGTTCGGAAATCTTGAAAAACTTGTCCACTTTTTTACATCTCCTTTTAATAAGATTGTTTTCATTATACCATATATAGTTATTTTTTCAAGCATTTTATTAAAAAGCAACAAAAAAAAACGGCTGAAAAATTTCAGCCGTTGATAATTCCGTATGAAAATTAAAGCAAGGACTCTCCGTTTTCAAGACGCGCGATTTCATCAATTCGTGACTGATGCCTGCCACCCTCAAATTCGGTTTCAAGAAAAACGTCACAAAGTTCACACGCAAGGCCGTAACCAACAACTCTTGCACCCATACAAAGCACGTTTGCATCGTTGTGAAGCCTTGTATATTTTGCGGAGAAATAATCAGAGCAACAAGCGGCGCGGATGCCTTTGATTTTGTTTGCCGCAAGGGACATTCCGATGCCTGTGCCACAGACTAAAATGCCCGTTTCGCACTCACCTGAAACAACTTTGCGGGAAACTTTTTCAGCAATCGGCGCATAATTCACGCTGTCAGCCGAATAACAACCGACATTTACACACTGATGTCCGTTTTCTTCAAGATATTTTACAAGTTTTTCTTTAAGTTCAAAACCGCCGTGGTCACTACCGATTGCAACAATCATTGTTCCTGCTCCTTTTTCTTCTTTAATTCACGCTCTGCCTGCGGAAGTCTTAAATAAACAACGTCAAGGTCAGCCGCGTCAACAGTCTTTGCACCGTTTTCAATCGCATACTTTGCGCACAGAGCAACACCTGACGCCCTCTGGAAACGCTGCTGCGGTGCGGCAAGTTTTACGTCGGGAATATCCGCAAACTGCGCATAGCAAACTCCCGCTCCGTCACCGACAAGGTAAACTGTGCCGTCAATCTTTTTGATTTCCTCTTTAAGAGAATCAATTGAAACCGCTGTATCGTCCATCACGCGTGACACAACGCCATCCTTTACGGAAAACAATCCGCAATAAACCTGCGCACATCGTGCATCCATAACAGCGCAGACTGTGCAGTCACAGGAAAGGAGATTGTAAGCCATCGCTTCAAGGGTTGAAACACCAAGACATTCCTTTTCAGCGCCGAGCGCCATTCCCTTGACCGCTGAAACGCCGATTCTCACACCTGTGAATGAACCGGGGCCACAAGCAACGGCAAGCACGTCAACATCAGAAAGACTCAATGACGTCATTTTAAGCGCACCGTCAACCATTGGCATAATTGTGCGGCTATGGGTAAGTCCTACGTTTGAATAGGATTCATAGAGAATCTTGTCATCATCAAGAACACACACTGACGCGGGACCTGCGGAACTTTCAATTGCTAAAATTTTCAATTTCCTCTCCCCCGTTCAATCTCAATAATGCGTTCATTCTCATTTTCGCCAACACTGATTGTGACAAAAATTGTATCATCGGGCAACGCGTTTTCAATATTCTCACTCCACTCAACCGCAACGACTCCGCCCATTTCAAGATATTCAAAAAATCCTGTTGAGTAAAGGTCATCCCAGCCGTCAACGCGGTACATATCAAAGTGGTAGAGATTTATCCTGCCCTCATATTCATGCACAAGGGCATAGGTGGGACTTGAAACGCTTTCGTCAATTCCAAGCCCTTTCGCCATTCCCCTTACGAATGCGGTTTTGCCCATTCCGAGAGTGCCGAAAAACGCAACAACTTCCCCGCCCGTAAGCCCCTGAGCAAACTTCTGCGCCAAGGCTACGGTCTGAGACTCATTTTCAGTTTTAAAACGTCCGAATTCCATAAGCACTCCAGAAAATAAATTTATTTTTTAGAACAAGCCTGTGATGTTTCCGTCAGAATCCATATCAATCTTTTCAGCAGCAGGAACTTTCGGAAGTCCGGGCATTGTCATAATATCGCCTGTCAATACAACAACAAATCCTGCACCTGCGGAGAGTTTGACTTCTCTTACAGTTACGTCAAAATCACTCGGTCTTCCAAGGAGTGCCGGATTGTCAGACATTGAATACTGAGTCTTTGCAACACAGATGGGCATATTTCCGCCGCCGAGTTTCTCCGCTTCGGCAATATTCTTTTCTGCATTTGCTGTGTAGATTACGCCACGCGCGCCGTAAATCTTTGTTGCAACCGCGTTGATTTTCTCCTTGATTGACGCTTCAATCGGGTAAATGGGAGCAAAATCGGACGGCTTTTCACAAGCGGCAACAACTGCTTTTGCAAGTTCAACACCACCGTCTCCGCCGTTTGCGAAAACTTCGGAGAGAGCAAAGTCAGCGTTTCTTGCTTTACAGTAATCACTGATGAAGTTAAGTTCAGCATCGCTATCAGTGCCAAAACGGTTGATAGCAACAACAACGGGCAAACCAAACTTCTGAATGTTATCAATGTGAGCACCGAGGTTTACGATACCCTTTTTGAGAGCGTCAAGGTTTTCTTCGGAAAGCGACTTCTTATCAGCGCCGCCGTTATATTTGAGCGCTCTGACAGTTGCTACGAGCACAACTGCGGAGGGTGTGAGACCTGCAAGACGGCACTTGATGTCAAGGAATTTCTCTGCGCCAAGGTCTGCACCGAAGCCTGCCTCTGTGATACAGTAATCAGCAAGTTTGAGCGCAAGTTTTGTTGCACGGACGGAGTTACATCCGTGAGCAATATTTGCAAACGGGCCACCGTGCATAAGAACGGGTGTGCCCTCCAGAGTCTGCACAAGGTTGGGGTTGATTGCGTCTTTGAGAAGGACTGCCATTGCACCGTGAGCACCAACATCCTTTGCTCTTACAGGCTCGCCACTGATTGTGTAAGCGACGAGGATGTTTGCAAGTCTTTCTTTAAGGTCATCAAAGTCCTTTGCAAGACAGAGAATTGCCATAACTTCACTTGCAACGGTAATCATAAATCCATCTTCACGGACAAAGCCGTTTGCCTTGCCACCAAGACCGACAACAATGTTACGAAGCACACGGTCGTTCATATCCATACATCTCTTGAACACAATTCTGCGCTCATCAATGCCGAGGGGGTTGCCCTGCTGAATATGGTTATCAATCATTGCACAGAGCAAATTGTTTGCAGCAGTGATTGCGTGCATATCGCCGGTAAAGTGAAGGTTGATGTCCTCCATCGGAAGCACCTGGGAGTAACCGCCGCCTGCTGCGCCGCCCTTTACACCGAAAACAGGGCCGAGTGACGGCTCACGCAACGCGATGATTGCGTTTTTATTGATTTTTGCAAACGCCTGACCAAGACCAACGGTTGTTGTTGTCTTGCCTTCTCCCGCGGGAGTGGGGTTGATGGCGGTAACAAGAATGAGTTTACCGTCCTTCTTCCCCTCTAATCTTTTGAAAAGGGACTCGTTGAGTTTTGCTTTGTAATGGCCATACGGCTCATACTCGCTCTCCTCAACCCCGATTTCATTTGCAATTTCACTTATTTTTCTGAGTTTCGCGCTCTGCGCAATTTCAATATCTGTAAGCATTATTGTCAAGCCTCCCAGCATTAAATAAGGATTTCACCTTCAAAGAGTTTCTCTGCATTACCGGTCATATAAACCGCATCGTCAGTGTATCTGATGATAAGGTCACCACCGCGGAGTTTTACTGTAATGTCTTCATTCTTGTTGCAGTAGCCGTTTTCAACAGCGGCAACCGCAGCAGCACAAGCGCCTGTGCCACAAGCCCATGTTTCACCGTTGCCCCTCTCCCAGACACGCATTTTGATAGTCTTCTTATTGAGAACTTTTACAAACTCCGTGTTTACTCTTTCGGGGAACAGGTCATTGTTTTCAAACTGCTGACCGATTGTTTCAATGTCAAGATTTTCAATCTTGTCACAGAATACAACACAGTGCGGATTGCCCATTGATACGCAAGTGATGTTGTAATCCTTGCCGCCGATTGTTACCGGCTCATTTACAACGCTCTTGCCACCGAGTCTTACCGGCACGAGTGTGGGTGCAAGTTCAGCCTTGCCCATATCAACACAAACGCTGACAACCTTGCCATTGTTTCTGTTGAGTCTGAGACTCTTGATACCGCTGAGAGTTTCGATTGTCATCTCTGTCTTGTTAACGATGCCGTTATCGTAGAGATACTTACCGATGCAACGGATTGCGTTGCCGCACATTTTGCCCTCACTGCCGTCAAGGTTGAAAATTCTCATCTTTGCATCTGCAACGTCACTGCGACGGATAAGCACCACGCCGTCAGCACCGATGCCGTAATGCCTGTCAGAAAGTCTGAGACTCAGGCCTTCGGGATTATCTATTCTCTGGTCAAAGCAATCAAAGTAAATGTAGTCATTACCGCAACCCTGCATCTTTGTAAACTTGAGTTTGAGTTTTTCACTTCTCATATCATTGATGTTTACAAGTTCAGTGCTGTAAACTGTGTAACGGCTCTTGAGTGAATCAGCAAGAGCATTTGCGGTATCAATAGAAGTAAGGCACGGAATGCTGCGCTCAACCGCTTTTCTTCTGATGATAACGCTGTCACGGGTGGGAAGTCTGCCCTTGGAGGAGGTTGAAATTACGTAGTCAACCTTGCCACTTTCAATAAGAGTCATTACGTTTTCATCGCTCTGGTGAATCTTGCTTACGAATTCTGCGGGGATTTCAGCACTGTTGAGAAGTGCCGCAGTGCCTGCAGTTGCGTAAATCTTGAAGCCAAGGTCATAATATCTCTTTGCAGTGTCAACGATTTCCTCTTTGTCACTGTCACGGACTGTGATGAGAACGCCGCCTGTTTTCTTCATCTTATAACCCGCAGCGATAAGGCCCTTGAACAATGCTTCCTGAAGTGTGTTGGCAATACCGAGCACCTCACCTGTTGACTTCATTTCCGGACCGAGATGGTTATCAACGTCAATGAGTTTCTCAAATGAGAACACGGGAACTTTTACTGCAAAGTACGGAGAAGATTTGTAAAGACCTGTGCCGTAGCCGATTTCGGAAAGTTTTTCGCCCGGCTGACCGTCTCTGCCGATCATTGTACGTGTTGCGATGTCAACCATCGGAACGCCTGTTACCTTACTGATGTAAGGAATTGTACGGGATGATCTGGGGTTAACCTCAATTACGTAAAGTTCATTCTCATAAATTACGTACTGAATATTTACAAGACCTCTTGCATTGAGAGAAAGTGAAAGACGTCTTGAGTAATCAATAATCTTCTGAGTCATTTCATCGCTGATGTGTGACGCGGGGTAAACTGCGATTGAGTCACCTGAGTGAACGCCTGCACGCTCAACGTGCTCCATAATGCCGGGGATGAGAATATCCTCACCGTCGCAGATTGCGTCAACTTCAACTTCAAGACCCATAAGGTACTTGTCGATGAGTACGGGGTTTTCGATATTGTGGGAGAGAATGATGTTCATATACTCAATGATATCATCATCTCTGAACGCGATAATCATATTCTGACCGCCGAGCACGTATGACGGACGCATAAGCACGGGGTAACCGAGGCTGTGAGCCGCGTCAAGCGCCTGTTCAGTTGTGAATACTGTGCTTCCCTTCGGTCTGTC
>JAZQTF010000158.1:0-2423 GCA_045630445.1 Acutalibacteraceae bacterium | reverse complement strand
TCCTGATAGGTAGTGTTTTCATAAAAGCTTTTCAGAGTAAGCTCATTATATGTTCCTTTAATTTCTACCATATCACGTCTGGGTACAAGGGGAATAAAATTGAGAACAATATTACCTTTGGCATTCATTTCAACCACTGTTACTGTTTTGTTGTCCTTTGCTTCTGAAAAAGAATATTTCAAAGGCGTGCCGCTATAGCGGATATAATCGCTAACGCACTTCTGACTTCTGTGAATATGACCAAGCGCCACATAATCAAAGCCTTCAAAAACCGACGCATCAACATTGTCCGAACCGCCAACCGAAACCTCCTCCGATTCAGAGCGGACTGCTCCGGTTACAAACTGGTGCGTAATCAGAACATTACGTTTTGATGAGTCAACTTCCATATTATCGATAACTGTTTTTACCGCATCGGTATAAGTGACAATCTCGTTTTCGGAATAAAATCTTCTCACATTGGACGGCTTTATGAAAGGGAGCATATAAACATTCACATCACCAAAACCGTCTGTTAAGGTTATGGGCTCAACCTTGCCATTAAACACGGGCGACATATAAATACCGCTCTTATCCATCAGTCTGCCGCCAAAAGCAATACGCTCGGCAGAATCATGGTTACCGCTTATAACAAAAACCTTTAAATCACGTTTTGCAAGACGGACTAAAAAATCATCAAAAAGCTCTACCGCCTCAGCGGGAGGCACTGATTTGTCATACACATCGCCCGCAATAATAACTCCGTCAGGCTTTTGCTCATCAATGATATTTATTATTTTTTTGAGTATGTATAATTGATCCTCCAGCATTGAAAACTCGTTGACACGCTTTCCTAAATGAAGATCGGATAAATGTATAAATTTCATTCTAACGCCTCCAAAATGTTTCTTTGCTCTATTATAGCACAACAAAAAAATAATAACAATACAGAAAGCAACAGACACAGCATCCGGAAATTCCGGATGATGTGTCTGTTTTTGTTGTTGGGTTGGTGTTTGATTTTGTTGGGTTTTGTATCCCAGACTCTTCTCTGCCGGAGGGTGCGGGTGACGCACGCTTTAGAAGAAAATCTCCGCTCTGACCGTTATCATTTCACAATGTATCCCACGTACAGAGGAAGTAACAGAGATTATCTTGAAACATTCTTCGATCACATTCCTGACAAATTCAGATCCGATGACGAGTTTGTTATGGATTTTCTGTATCATGACTATTTTGCCGAAGAGTTTGATATGTTGTACGATTGGATGGATAAAAAACTATGGCATGACAAGGATATTGTTCTCAAAGCATTGGAAGTTACACCATCAGCGGTCATATACATCCCGCAAGAACTTTCAACAGATGAGGAAATCAGGACTTACATTGAGGAAAACATTGATTTTGAATGGGACCTTAACGGAATCCCCGATGAAAAAATTCCTCAATGGATCAAGAATTGGAATTAACGGTCAAAATTATCCGAACCCATATGATAGAGTATAAATGTAATCAATAGTCCACAGGACTTAAAACGGGAGGTTTTTTATGAAAACGTATGAATGTATCGCTCACAACGGAAGAAACGGAAAAGAAATCGTCATCTACGTCAGGGCAAACAGTTCATCATCCGCCAAAGCGGACGCACTCACACAGGCAAGGGCTCAGTTCGGCCCCAGCGCAGGCCCGGTAAGCATCACAAGTTGCAAGGAGGTTTAATAGCATGAAAACATTCAAAGTAGTTTACAGTATCGCAAACACACCCGGCAGGAAAGTTGCCTTTTATCAGAACGTTTGTGCTGATTTTGCTCGTATGCAGGCACGTGAAGACCTTGGTGGCTGGGACGTTGTAACAATCTGGGAAGTTACGGAAGTATAACCCCGCAGCAGTATGACACACAAGGGCCTGGGGCAGACTTGGCAAAGTCACTTCAGGCCCTTTAATCGTACACAATAAACTTGAAAATTATTTGTTTTTTGATATAATTTAAACAAATTACAACAGAAATATGTGGAGGTCAGTATGGATAAATCAGAGCAGTTTAAAACCGAAAATGCATCAAACAGCAACAGTGAAGATTCACTTCTGGTTATTTACATCTTACGCATTTTGAAAAAATACAGTTCTCCCAAAAATCCTTTATCATCGCAGGACGTTATGGAATATCTTGTCAAGGATTATTCCATCGGTCGCGAGGACAAGGCAGATGCACAGAAAAAGAAAATCAGAAGGCATCTTGATACGCTTTGCGAACACTATGGTGCGGGCTGCATCAAGAAGGAAACAGGTAAAACGAGAAACGGCCACAAATGGTATTACGATGCATCAAAGGACAAGCTTGCAAAAGAGGAAGGAATTATACTTGAATCACTCACACGTGAGGAAATTGACTTTATCACGGACATCATCGCATCAAGCAAAATCATCAACGCTGAAAGCACAC